>NZ_JBHWIV010000022.1:2650-86813 GCF_042731675.1 Kitasatospora sp. NPDC059827
CCGCCCGGCGGCCAACCCGCCGCGGGGGTTTCCCGCGGCTCCGCGGGCGGGCCCCCGGGGGGGCCCCCCGGGGGGGGGGGGCGCGGGGCCCCCCCCCCCCCCCGACGGTCACCGCGGGTCAGCGGCGGGAGCGGCGGTCGCGGCGGGCCGCGATCAGGCTTCCGCCGACCACCAGGAACACCACCGTCGCCAGCAGCGCCGCGAACGGGTTCCCGCTCCCGGTGGGCGGCAGCGGCGGCTTGCTGGTCGGGCTCGGGCTGGGCGTGTTCCGGACGGTGGTGGTGGTCGAGCAGTTGCCCGCCACCGCCCGCCGGGCCCCGTTGCCGCCCGAGCAGTTGGACCCGTCGGCGGCCAGCCGGTTGACCAGCGCCGTGCCGCCCGCGTCCGACTTCACGGTGACGGTGTAGGTGAGCGTCTCCGTCGCACCCGGCAGGAGGTCCAGCGTCCAGGTCAGCCGCGGCGCCGCATAGGCCGTCCGTCCGCTGCTGGCCCGGGCGTCGGCGTCGTACACCGCGCCGTCCAGCACCCCGGAGAGGTCGTCGGTGACGACGGCCCCGAGGTACGTGCCGCTGGCCCGGTTGGTCGCGGTAACCGTGTACGTGACGGTGTCACCGGCCTTCGGGTTCGCCGGGCTCGCCTGCTTGCTGAGCAGCAGGTCGTGCTGGACGGTGATCGGCTCGGTCGGCGTCGCCACCGCCGTGTGCGCGGTCGCGCTCGGATCCGGGCCGCCCGTCACCACCACCGTGTTGACCGGAACGGCCGTGGCGTTCGGGTCCAGCGTGCCGGTCAGTGTCCAGGACAGCGTCGTACCGACCGGGATCTCCACCGCCGGACAGGTCGCCGTCCCGTTCGCGACGGGGCACGGTGTCCCGTCGGCGTCGGCCGTCATCGACGCGTCGTTCACCCCGGCGGGCACCTCGTCCGTGACGACCACGTTGCGGGCCAGCGAGGGCCCGTCGTTGGTCACCGTGACCCGCCACCGGATCTGCTGCCCGGCGACGACCGGGGAGGTCAGCAGCACCTTGGCGACGGTCAGCCGGGCCTGCCCCGAGGGCGACGAACTCGGCGAGGCGACCGCCGTGTGGGTCGGCGTCACCGGGTCGGGCCCACCGGTCACGGTGACCGTGTTGGCGGGCGTGACGGTCGCGGCCGGGTCGAGCGTGCCGCGCAGGATCCAGGTCAGCGTCCGCCCGACCGGGATCTCCACCGCCGGGCAGGTCGCCGTCCCGTCCGTGACGGTGCAGCTCGCACCGCCGGGCCCGGTCATCGAGGCGCCGCTCACCCCGGCGGGCACCCTATCCGTCACCACGACGCCGCGCGCCGTGGAGGGGCCGTCGTTGGTCACGGTCACCTGCCACTCGATCGGCGCCCCGGGCACCACCGGGTTGGTGACGAGGACCTTGGCGACGGTCAGCCGGGCCTGCGCCGACGGCGAGGAACTCGGCGAGGCGACCGCCGTGTGGGTCGGCGTCACCGGGTCGGGCCCACCGGTCACGGTCGCCGTGTTGACCGGCGTGACGGTGGCACCGGCGTCCAGCGTGCCGGTCAGGGTCCAGGCCCGGGTGGCGCCGACGGCGATCCCGACGGCCGGACAGGTCGCCGTACCGTTCGCGATCGGGCAGGCGATACCGTCGTCCGCCGTCATCGACGCGTTCAACACCCCGTCCGGCACCCGGTCGGTGACCACCACGTCACGAGCGACGGACGGCCCCTGGTTGGTGACGGTCACCCGCCACTCGATCCGCCCGCCGGGCACCACCGGGTCGGTGACCAGCACCTTGGCGACCGACAGGCGCGCCTCGGCCACCGGCCCGGTCGAGGGACTGGCCACCGCCGTGTGGGTGACGGCGCTCGGGTCCGGGCCGCCGGTGACGAGCGCCGTGTTGGTCGGCGTCACCGTGGCGGCGGGGTCGAGCGTGCCGGTCAGGGTCCAGGTCAGCAGCCCGCCGACCGGGATCTCGACGGCCGGGCAGGTCGCCGTCCCGTTCACGATCGGGCACACCGTACCGTCCTGCGATGCCATCGAGGCGTTCAGCACCCCGGCCGGCACCTGGTCACTCACGACCACGTTGCGTGCCCGCGACGGACCGTCGTTCCTCACACTGACCTGCCACTGGATCTGCCGGCCCGGCACCACCGGGTCGGTGACCAGCACCTTCGACACGACCAGGTTCGCCTGCGGCTCGGGAGTGCCGCTGGGCGAGGCGGTGGCGGTGTGCACGGGCGTGCTCGGGTCGGGCCCGCCCGTCACGGTGACCGAGTTGGTCGGTGTGACGGTGGCGTCGGCGTCCAGCGTCCCGGTGAGCGTCCAGGTCACCGTGCCACCGGCCAGGATCTCGACGGCCGGGCAGGTCGCCGTACCATTCGCGATCGGACAGGCGGTACCGTCCTGCGCCGCCATCGACGCATTCGACACCCCGGCCGGCACCTGATCGGTCACGACGACGTTCCGGGCCCGCGACGGACCGTTGTTCGTCACGCTCACCCGCCACTGGATCTGCTGCCCGGGCACCACCGGGTTGGTCAGCAGAACCTTCGACACCGACAGATTCGCCTGCGGCAACGGCGAGTTCGACGGAGACGCCACCGCCGTGTGGGTCGGCGTGCTCGGGTCCGGACCACCCGTCACGGTGACCGAGTTGATCGGCGTCACCGTGGCATTGGCATCCAGCGTCCCGGACAGCGTCCAGGTCACCGTGTCACCGGCCGGGATCTCCACTGCCGGACACGTCGCCACACCATTGGCGATCGGGCAGGCAGTACCGTCCTGCGCCGCCATGGACGCGTTCGACACCCCGGCCGGCACCTGGTCGGTCACGACGACGTTGCGCGCTCGCGACGGCCCGTTGTTCGTGACCGTCACGCGCCACTGGATCTGCTGGCCCGGAACGACCGGGTTGGTCAGCAGCACCTTCGACACCGACAGGTTCGCCTGCGGCGAGGGCGAGTTGGTGGGAGACGCCACCGCCGTGTGCGCGGTCGCCGTCGGATCCGGACCGCCCGTCACCACCGCCGTGTTCGTCGGCGTCAACGTCGCGTCCGGCGCCAGCGTCCCGGTGAGCGTCCAGGTCGCCGTGCCACCGGCCGCAATCTCCACCGCCGGACAGGTCGCCGTACCGTTCGCGATCGAGCACGCCGTACCGTCCTGCGCACTCATCGACGCGTTCAGCACCCCATCGGGAATCCGGTCGGTCACGACCACGTTCCGCGCCCGCGAAGGCCCGTTGTTCGTCACGGTCACCCGCCACTGGATCTGCTGACCCGGCACCACCGGGTCAGTGACCAGCACCTTCGACACGACCAGATTCGCCTGCGGCAAGGGCGAGTTCGAAGAAGACGCCACCGCCGTGTGGGTCGGCGTACTCGGGTCCGGACCGCCCGTCACGGTCACCGTGTTGGACGGCGTCACCGTCGCATCCGCGCTGAGAGTCCCGGTGAGTGTCCAGGTCACCGTCTGCCCCGCCGGGATCTCCACCGCCGGACACGTCGCAACCCCGCCGCTGATCGGGCAATTGGCCCCGCCAGCATCCGCCGCCATCGACGCGTTCGACACCCCAGCCGGCACCTGATCAGTCACGACCACGTTCCGCGCCCGCGAAGGACCATTGTTCGTCACGCTCACCCGCCACTGAATCTGCTGCCCCGGAACCACCGGGTTCGTCAGCAAAACCTTCGACACCGACAGGTTCGCCTGGGGCGAGGGCGAGTTGGTGGGAGACGCCACCGCCGTGTGCGCGGTCGCCGTCGGATCCGGACCGCCCGTCACCACCGCCGTGTTCGTCGGCGTCACCGTCGCGTCCGGCGCCAGCGTCCCGGTGAGCGTCCAGGTCACTGTGCCACCGGCCGCAATCTCCACCGCCGGGCAGGTCGCCGTACCGTTCGCGATCGAGCACGCCGTACCGTCCTGCGCACTCATCGACGCGTTCAGCACCCCATCGGGAATCCGGTCGGTCACGACCACGTTCCGCGCCCGCGAAGGCCCGTTGTTCGTCACGGTCACCCGCCACTGGATCTGCTGACCCGGCACCACCGGGTCAGTGACCAGCACCTTCGACACGACCAGATTCGCCTGCGGCAAGGGCGAGTTCGAAGAGGACGCCACCGCCGTGTGGGTCGGCGTACTCGGGTCCGGACCACCCGTCACGGTCACCGTGTTGGACGGCGTCACCGTCGCATCCGCGCTGAGAGTCCCGGTGAGCGTCCAGGTCACCGTGCCACCGGCCGCAATCTCCACCGCCGGACACATCGCAACCCCGCCGCCGATCGGGCAATTGGCCCCGTCAGCATCCGCCACCATCGAGGCACCATTCACCCCGGACGGCACCTGATCGGTCACCACCACGTTCCGCGCCCGCGAAGGACCGTTGTTCGTCACGCTCACCCGCCACTGGACCTGCTGACCCGGCACCACCGGATTCGTGAGCAGAACCTTCGACACCGACAGATTCGCCTGGGGCGAGGGCGAGTTCGACGGAGACGCCACCGCCGTGTGCGAGGACGCCGTCGGATCCGGACCACCCGTCACGGTGACCGAGTTGATCGGCGTCACCGTCGCATTGGCATCCAGCGTCCCGGACAGCGTCCAGGTCAGCGTCTGCCCCGCCGGAATCTCCACCGCCGGACACGTCGCCGTCCCACTCGCAATCGGGCACGCCGTACCGTCCTGCGCCACCATCGACGCATTCGACACCCCGGCCGGCACCCGATCCGTCACCACCACATTGCGCGCCCGCGAAGGCCCGTGGTTGGTCACCGTCACCCGCCACTGGATCTGCTGACCCGGCACCACAGGGTCGGTGACCAGCACCTTCGACACCGACAGATTCGCCTGCGGCGACGGCGAGTTGGTGGGCGAGGCGACAGCCGTGTGGGTCGGCGTGCTCGGGTCCGGGCCACCCGTGGCCGTCGCCGTGTTCGTCGGGGTGACGACGGCATCGGCAGCGAGCGTCCCGCTCAGCGTGTACGAGGCCATCTGCCCGACCTCCAGCTCGATCGCCGGGCAGCCGGCGACGCCGTTGGTGATCGCGCACCGGGTGCCGTCCTCGTCCGAGACCATCATGGCGCCGGTCACGCCGTCCGGGACCCGGTCGGTGACCACGACGTTCCGGGCCCGGGACGGCCCCTGGTTGGTGACGGTCACCCGCCACTGGATCGTCCCACCCGGCACCACCGGGTCGGTGACCAGCACCTTGGCCAGGCTCAGCCGCGCCTGCGGCGAGGGCGAGCCGGTGGGCGAGGCGACCGCCGTGTGGGCCGTCGCGCTCGGGTCCGGTCCGCCGGTCACCACGGCGATGTTGCCGGGCACCGTCGTCGCGTCCTGGGCGAGGATGCCGGCGACCGTGTACGTCGCCGTCCCGCCGACCGGGATCTCCACCGCCGGACAGGTCGCCACGCCGCCCGAGACCGGGCAGGCCGCGTGCGTCGCGTCCGGCGTCAGCTCGGCGCCGACGACGCCGTCCGGCAGCCGGTCGCTGACCACCACGTTCCGGGCCCGACTCGGCCCGTTGTTGGTCACGCTGATCCGCCACTCGATCCGCTGTCCGGGCACGACCGGGTCGGTCAGCAGCACCTTCGACACCGACAGCCGGGCCTGCGGCACGACCGTCTCACTGGCCTCCGCGGTCGCCGTGTGGGCCGTCGCCGTCGGGTCGGGCCCGCCGGTGACGACGGCGACGTTCGCCGGGGTGCTGGTCGCCGCCGGGTCGAGCGTCCCGGTGACGGTGTAGGACACGGTGGAGCCGGCCGGGATCTCGACGGCGGGGCAGGTCGCCACGCCGTTGCTGATCGGGCAGGTCGAGCCGTCCGTGTCCGAGGCCATCCCGGGGGCGTTGACCATCGCCGGGATCGTGTCGGTCACGACGACGTTCCGGGCCCGCGAGGGACCGTTGTTGGTCACCGAAACCCGCCACTGGATCTGCTGCCCGGGGACGACCGGGTTGGTCACCAGGACCTTGGCGATGCTCAGGTTCGCCTGTGGCAAGGGCGAGTTCGAGGGAGAAGCCACCGCCGTGTGCGCCGTGGCCGAGGGGTCGGGACCACCCGTCACCACCGCCGTGTTCGTCGGTGTCACCGTCGCGTCCGGCGCCAGCCTCCCGGTCAGCGTGTACGAGGCGGTCTGCCCGACCTCCAGCTCGATCGCCGGGCACACTGCCGTCCCGCCGGTGATCGGGCACCGGCTCGCGTCGGCGTCCGACTGGAGCACGGCATCGGAGACCCCGTCCGGGATCCGGTCACTGACGACCACGTTCCGGGCCCGCGAGGGACCGTTGTTGGTCACCGAAACGCGCCACTGGATCTCCTCCCCCGGCACGACCGGGTTGGTCAGCAGCACCTTCGACACGGTCAGCTTCGCCTGCGGCGACGGCGAGTTCGAAGGCGAGGCCACCGCCGTGTGCGCCGTCGCACTCGGGTCGGGACCACCCGTCACCACCGCCGTGTTCGTCGGCGTCACGGTCGCGTCCTGCATGAGCGTGCCGCTCAGCGTGTACGTCTGCGACTGGCCGACCTCCAGCTCGATCGCCGGGCAGGCGGCCGTCCCGTTCGTGATCGGGCAGACGGTCCCGTCGGCGGCGGTCATGCCCGCACCGCTGACACCGTCCGGCACCCGGTCCGTGACCACGACGTTCCGGGCCCGCGAGGGACCGTTGTTGGTGACGGTCACCCGCCACTGGATCTGCTGCCCGGGCACCACTGGGCTGGTCAGCAGCACCTTCGACACCGACAGATTCGCCTGCGGCAACGGCGAGTTCGACGGAGAAGCCACCGCCGTGTGGGTGGCAGCCGTCGGATCCGGACCGCCGGTCACGGTCGCTGTATTGGTCGGCGTCACCGTCGCGTCCGGGCTCAGGGTCCCGGTGAGCGTCCAGGTCACCGTCTGCCCGACCGGGATCTCCACCGCCGGACACGTGGCCACACCATTGGCGATCGGGCAGGTGGAACCGTCAGCATCCGCCTTCATCGAGGCACCGTTCACCCCGGACGGGACCAGATCCGTCACCACCACGTTCCGAGCCCGCGAAGGACCGTTGTTGGCAACCGTCACCCGCCACTGAATCTGCTGGCCCGGCACCACCGGGTTCGTCAGCAGCACCTTCGACACGGTCAGCTTTGCCTGCGGCGACGGCGAGTTCGGCGGCGAAGCCACCGCCGTGTGCGCCGTGGCCGAGGGGTCGGGACCGCCGGTGACGACGGCCGTGTTCGTCGGCGTGCTGGTCGCGTTCGCGTCGAGCGTGCCGGACAGCGTCCAGGTCAAGGTCTGCCCGACCGGGATCTCCACCGCCGGACACGTGGCCACACCATTGGCGATCGGGCAGGTGGAACCGTCAGCATCCGCCGTCATCGAGGCACCGTTCACCCCGGACGGGACCTGATCGGTCACCACCACGTTCCGAGCCCGCGAAGGCCCGTTGTTGGTCACGCTCACCCGCCACTGCACCTGCTGGCCCGGCACCACCGGGTCGGTGAGCAGTACCTTCGACACGGTCAGCCTCGCTTGCTGCGAAGGCGAGTTCGAGGGAGACGCCACCGCCGTGTGTGCGGTCGCCGTCGGATCCGGACCACCCGTCACCACCGCCGTATTCGTCGGCGTCACCGTCGCGTCCGGCGCCAGCGTCCCGGTCAGGGTCCAGGTCGCGGACGAGCCCGCGGGGATCTCCACCGCTGGGCAGGTCGCGGTCCCGTTCGCGATCGGGCAGGTGGTCCCGTCGGAGGCCACCATGCTCGGGTCGTTCACACCCGCCGGCACCGCATCCGTGACCACGACGTTCCGCGCCCGCGAAGGACCGTTGTTCGTGACCGTCACCCGCCACTGGATCTGCTGGCCAGGCACCACCGGATCGGTGAGAAGCACCTTCGAGACCGACAGATTCGCCTGCGGCGACGGCGAGCTCGAAGGCGAGGCCACCGCCGTGTGCGCCGTCGCACTCGGGTCGGGACCGCCCGTGACCACTGCCGTATTGCCCGGCGTCGACGTCGCGTTGGGGTCGAGCGTCCCGGACAGTGTCCACGTCATCGTCTGCCCCGCCGGGATCTCCACCGCCGGACACGTCGCCACACCACTGGCGATCGGGCAGGTGGAACCGTCGGCGTCCGCCGTCATCGACGCACTGTTGACACTGGTCGGCACCTGGTCCATCACCACGACGTTCCGCGCTCGCGAGGGACCGCTGTTGGTGACCGTCACCCGCCACTGGATCTGCTGCCCAGGCACGACCGGGTTCGTCAGCAGCACCTTGCCGATGCTCAGCCCGGCCTGCGGGGTCGGCGACGACGTCGGTGAGGCCACCGCCGTGTGGCTGGACGCCGTCGGGTCAGGACCGCCGGTCACCGTCACGGAGTTGGTCGGCGTGGTGGTCGCGTTCGGGTCCAGCGTCCCGGAGAGTGTCCAGGTCATCGTCTGGCCGGCCGGGATCTCCACCGCCGGGCAGGTGGCCACACCGCCGCTGATCGGGCAGGTGGAACCGTCCGAACCGGTCATCGAGGCACCGCTCACTCCAACCGGCACCCGATCGGTCACCACCACATTGCGCGCCCGCGAGGGCCCGTTGTTGGTGACGCTCACCTGCCACTGGATCTGCTGACCCGGCACCACCGGATTCGTCAGCAGCACCTTCGATACGGTCAGATTGGCCTGCGGCGAGGGCGAGTTGGAGGGAGACGCCACCGCTGTGTGCGTGGCATCCGTCGGGTCCGGACCACCCGTGACCGTCACGGTGTTCGTCGGCGTCGCCGTCGCATCGGAGGCGAGCGTGCCCGTCAACGTCCAGGTCAGCGTCTGCCCGGCCGGGATCTCCACCGCCGGACACGTCGCCACACCACCACTGATCGGACAGGCAGCCCCACCCGCATCCGCCCGCATCGAGGCATCGTTCACCCCGGTCGGCACCGTATCCGTGACCACGACGTTCCGCGCCCGCGAAGGCCCGTTGTTCGTGACCGACACCCGCCACTGAATCTGCTGCCCGGGCACCACCGGATTCGTCAGCAGCGACTTCGACACGGTCAGATTCGCCCGCGGCGAAGGCGAGTTGGAGGGAGACGCCACCGCCGTGTGCGTGGCAGCCGTCGGGTCAGGACCGCCCGTCACCGTCACCGTGTTGCCGGGAGTCGCAGTCGCATTCGGGTCGAGCGTGCCGGAGAGCGTCCAGGTCATCGTCTGCCCGGCCGGAATCTCCATCGCCGGACACGTCGCGACACCATTCGCGATCGGACAGGTGGAACCGTCCGACCCCAGCATCGAGGCATCGTTCACCCCGGCCGGGACCTGATCCGTCACCACCACATTCCGAGCCCGCGAAGGCCCGTTGTTGGTCACCGACACCCGCCACTGAATCTGCTGACCCGGCACCACCGGGTTCGTCAGCAGCACCTTCGACACGGTGAGGTTCGCACGGGGCGAGGGCGACGTGCTCGGCGAGGCGACGGCGGTGTGCGCGGTCGCCGTCGGGTCAGGACCGCCCGTGACGACCGCCGTGTTCGTCGGCGTGGTCGTCGCGTTGGAGTCCAGCGTGCCGGAGAGCGTCCAGGTCATCGTCTGCCCTGCCGGAATCTCCACCGCCGGACACGTCGCCACACCACTGGCAATCGGGCAGGTGGAACCGTCCGAACCCGCCATCGAAGCACCGCTCACCCCAGCCGGCACCTGATCCGTCACCACCACATTCCGAGCCCGCGAAGGCCCGTTGTTGGTCACGCTCACCCGCCACTGCACCTGCTGGCCGGGCACCACAGGATCGGTGAGCAGCACCTTCGAGACGACGAGCTTCGCCTGCGCCGAAGGCGTCGAGGTCGGCGAAGCGACAGCGGTGTGTGCGGTCGCCGTCGGGTCAGGACCGCCCGTCACCACCGCCGTGTTCGTCGGCGTCACGGTCGCGTCCGGTGCCAGCGTCCCGGTCAACGTCCAGCTCGCGGACGAGCCCGCCGGAATCTCCACCGCCGGACACGTCGCCACACCACCACTGATCGGACAGGCAGCCCCACCCGCATCCGCCCGCATCGAGGCATCGTTCACCCCGGACGGGACCTGATCCGTCACCACCACATTCCGGGCCCGCGAAGGACCGTTGTTCGTGACCGACACCCGCCACTGCACCTGCTGGCCCGGCACCACCGGGTCGGTGAGGAGCGCCTTCGAGACCGACAGATTCGCTTGCGGCGACGGCGAGTTCGAAGGCGAAGCCACCGCCGTGTGTGCGGTCGCCGTCGGATCGGGACCACCGGTGACGACGGCCGTGTTCGTCGGCGTGCTGGTCGCGTTCGCATCCAGCGTGCCGGACAGCGTCCAGGTCGCCGTCTGCCCGACCGGGATCTCCACCGCCGGACACGTGGCCACACCATTGGCGATCGGGCAGGTGGAACCGTCAGCATCCGCCGCCATCGAGGCACCGTTCACCCCGGACGGGACCTGATCCGTCACCACCACATTCCGCGCCCGCGAAGGACCGTTGTTCGTGACCGACACCCGCCACTGCACCTGCTGACCAGGCACCACCGGGTCGGTCAGCAGCACCTTCGACACCGACAGTTTCGCCTGCTGCGAGGGCGAGTTCGACGGAGAAGCGACGGCGGTGTGCGTGGACGTCGACGGGTCGGGCCCACCCGTGACCGTCACCGTGTTCGTCGGCGTCACGGTCGCATCCGGCGCCAGCGTCCCGGTCAGGGTCCAGGTCGCGGACGAGCCCGCGGGGATCTCCACTGCCGGGCAGGTCGCCGTCCCGTTCGCGATCGGGCAGGCGGTCCCGTCCGAGGCCGCCATGCTCGGGGCGTTCACCCCGGTCGGCACCGTGTCCGTGACCACGACGTTCCGCGCCCGCGACGGCCCGTTATTGGTGACGGTCACCCGCCACTGGATCTGCTGCCCAGGCACCACCGGGTTCGTCAGCAAGACCTTCGACACGGTCAGATTCGCCTGCGGTGAAGGCGAGTTCGACGGCGAAGCCACCGCCGTGTGCGTGGCAGCCGTCGGATCCGGACCACCCGTCACCGTCACCGTGTTCGAAGGCGTCGCCGTCGCATCGGAGGCAAGCGTGCCGGTGAGCGTCCAGGTCACCGTCTGTCCGGCCGGGATCTCCACCGCCGGACACGTCGCCACACCACCACTGATCGGACAGACAGCCCCATCCGCGTCCGCCGCCATCGAGGCAGCACTCACCCCGGTCGGCACCTGGTCCGTCACCACGACGTTCCGCGCCCGCGACGGCCCGTTGTTCGTGACCGACACCCGCCACTGAATCTGCTGCCCGGGCACCACCGGGTTCGTCAGCAGCGACTTCGACACGGTCAGATTCGCTTGCGGCGAAGGCGAGTTAGAGGGAGACGCCACCGCCGTGTGCGTGGCGGCCGTCGGATCCGGACCACCGGTGACGGTCACCGTGTTGGTCGGTGTGACCGTGGCGTCCTGCGCCAGGGTGCCGGTGAGCGTCCAGGTCATCGTCTGCCCGGCCGGGATCTCCACCGCCGGACACGTCGCGACACCACCACTGATCGGACAGGTGGAACCGTCCGACCCCGCCATCGAAGCACCGCTCACCCCAGCCGGCACCTGATCCGTCACCACCACATTCCGAGCCCGCGAAGGACCGCTGTTGGTCACCGACACCCGCCACTGCACCTGCTGACCAGGCACCACCGGGTTCGTCAGCAGCGACTTCGAGACGGTGAGGTTCGCACGAGGCGAGGGCGACGTACTCGGCGACGCGACGGCGGTGTGCGCGGTCGCCGTCGGGTCAGGACCGCCCGTGACGACCGCCGTGTTGGTCGGCGTGGTCGTCGCGTTCGCATCCAGCGTGCCGGACAGCGTCCAGGTCATCGTCTGCCCGGCCGGAATCTCCACCGCGGGACAGGTCGCGACACCGCTGGTGATCGGGCAGGTGGAACCGTCCGAACCCGTCATCGAAGCACCGCTCACCCCAGCCGGCACCTGATCCGTCACCACCACGTTCCGAGCCCGCGAAGGCCCGTTGTTCGTGACCGACACCCGCCACTGCACCTGCTGGCCGGGCACCACCGGATCGGTGAGCAGCACCTTCGAGACGACGAGCTTCGCCTGCGCCGAAGGCGTCGAGGTCGGCGAAGCAACGGCGGTGTGCGTGGACGCCGACGGGTCGGGCCCACCCGTGACCGTCACCGTGTTCGTCGGCGTCACGGTCGCGTCCGGCGCCAGCGTCCCAGTCAGGGTCCAGGTCGCGGACGAGCCTGCGGGGATCTCCACCGCCGGGCAGGTTGCCGTCCCGTTCGCGATCGGGCAGGCGGTGCCGTCGGAGGCCGCCATGCTCGGGTCGTTCACACCCGCTGGCACCGTGTCCGTGACCACGACGTTCCGCGCCCGCGAGGGCCCGTTGTTGGTGACCGTCACCCGCCACTGCACCTGCTGGCCCGGGACCACCGGATCGGTGAGCAACGCCTTCGAGACGACGAGCTTGGCCTGCGGCGTCGGCGAGGAACTCGGCGAGGCCACCGCCGTACGGGCCGTGGCCGCCGGGTCGGGGCCGCCGGTGACGACCGCCGTGTTCGTCGGGGTGGTCGTCGCGTCGGGCGAGAGTGTGCCACTCAGCGTCCAGGTGAGGGCCTGCCCGGCCGGGATCTCCACGGCGGGGCAGGTCGCAACCCCGCTGCTGACGGGGCAGTTGGCGCCGTCGGCGTCTGCCGTCATCGACGCGCCGTTGACGCTCGCCGGCACCTGGTCCGTCACGACCACGTTCCGGGCGCGCGAGGGCCCGTTGTTGGTGACCGTCACCTGCCACTGGATCTGCTGGCCCGGCACGACCGGGTTCGTCAGCAGCACCTTGCCGATGCTCAGCCCGGCCTGCGGCGTGGGCGACGACGTCGGCGAGGCCACCGCCGTGTGGCTGGACGCCGTCGGGTCAGGACCGCCGGTCACCGTCACGGAGTTGGTCGGCGTGGTGGTCGCGTTCGGGTCCAACGTCCCGGAGAGCGTCCACGTCATCGTCTGCCCGGCCGGAATCTCCACCGCCGGACACGTCGCGACGCCACCACTGATCACACAGGTGGAACCGTCCGCACCCGCCATCGAAGCACCGCTCACCCCAGCCGGCACCTGATCCGTCACGACCACGTTCCGCGCCCGCGAAGGCCCGCTGTTCGTGACCGACACCTGCCACTGGATCTGCTGGCCCGGCACCACCGGATTCGTGAGCAGCACCTTCGACACGGTCAGATTGGCCTGCGGCGAAGGCGAGTTGGACGGAGACGCCACCGCCGTGTGCGTGGCGGCCGTCGGATCCGGACCACCGGTCACCGTCACGGTGTTCGTCGGCGTCGCCGTCGCATCGGAGGCAAGCGTTCCCGTCAATGTCCAGGTCAACGTCTGCCCTGCCGGGATCTCCACCGCCGGACACGTCGCCACACCACCACTGATCGGACAGCCGGCCCCACCGGCGTCGGCCCGCATCGAGGCATCGGCGACCCCGGACGGCACCTGGTCCGTCACCACCACGTTCCGCGCCCGCGAAGGCCCGTTGTTCGTCACCGACACCCGCCACTGAATCTGCTGCCCGGGCACCACCGGATTCGTCAGCAGCACCTTCGACACCGAAAGATTCGCCTGCGGCGAGGGCGAGTTGGACGGAGAGGCCACCGCCGTGTGCGTGGACGCCGTCGGATCCGGACCACCCGTCACCGTCACCGTGTTCGATGGCGTCGCCGTGGCGTTCGGGTCCAGCGTCCCGGAGAGCATCCACGTCATCGTCTGCCCCGCCGGGATCTCCACCGCAGGACACGTCGCCACACCACCACTGATCGGACAGGTGGAACCGTCCGAACCCGTCATCGAAGCACCGCTCACCCCAGCCGGCACCTGATCCGTCACCACGACATTCCGCGCCCGCGACGGACCGTTGTTGGTCACCGACACCTGCCACTGCACCTGCTGACCCGGCACCACCGGGCTCGTCAGCAGCACCTTCGAGACGGCCAGGTTCGCCTGCGGCACCGGCGAGTTGGACGGGGACGCCACCGCCGTGTGCGTGGACGCCGTCGGATCGGGACCGCCCGTCACCGTCACCGTGTTCGTCGGCGTCGCCGTGGCGTTCGGGTCCAGCGTCCCCGTGAGCGTCCAGTTCAGCGCCTGGCCGGCCGGGATCTCGACCGCCGGGCAGGTGGCGACGCCGTTGGCGATCGGGCAGGTGGTGCCGTTCGGCCCGGTCATGGTGGCGTTGTTGACCCCGGCCGGGATCTGGTCGCCGACCACCACGTTCCGGGCCCGCGACGGCCCGGAGTTGAAGACGTTGATCTGCCACTGGATCTGCTGACCGGGCACCACCGGGTTGGTCACCAGCGACTTGGAGACCTTGAGGCCCGCCTGCGGCGTGGGCGCAGCGGTCGGCGAGGCCACGGCGGTGCGGGTCGAGGCCGACGGGTCGGGCCCGCCCGTCACCGTCACCGTGTTCGTCGGCGTGGTGGTGGCGTTGGGGTCGAGCGAGCCGCTGAGCGTCCAGCTCGCGGATGAGCCCGCCGGGATCTCCACCGCCGGGCAGGTCGCGACACCACCGCTGATCGAGCACGCGGTCCCGTCCGCGTCGGCCTTCATCGAAGCGCCGCTCACCCCGGCCGGCACCTGGTCGGTCACGACCACGTTCCGGGCCCGCGAAGGCCCGCTGTTGGCGACCGTCACCCGCCACTGCACCTGCTGCCCGGGCACCACCGGGCTGGTCAGCAGGGACTTGGAGACGACCAGGTTGGCCTGCGGCGTCGGCAGGGCGCTCGGCGAGGCCACCGCCGTACGGGCGGTCGCCGAGGGGTCGGGGCCGCCCGTCACCACCGCCGTGTTCGTCGGGGTCGTCGTCGCGTCGGGCGAGAGCGTGCCGCTGAGCGTCCAGCTCGCGGACGAGCCCGCCGGGATCTCCACCGCCGGGCAGGTCGCGACACCACCGCTGATCGAACAGGCGGTCCCGTCCGCGTCGGCCTTCATCGAAGCGCCGCTCACCCCGGCCGGCACCTGGTCGGTCACGACCACGTTCCGGGCCCGCGAAGGCCCGCTGTTGGCGACCGTCACCCGCCACTGGATCTGCTGCCCGGGCACCACGGGGCTGGTCAGCAGCGTCTTCGAGATGGTCAGGCCGGCCTGCGGCGTGGGCGTCGCGGTCGGCGAGGCGACCGCGGTGCGCGAGGACGCCGACGGGTCGGGGCCGCCGGTGACGACGGCGGAGTTGGTCGGCGTGGTGGTGGCGTTGGGGTCGAGCGTGCCGCTGAGCGTCCAGCTGGCGGTGCCGTTGACCGGGATCTCGACGGCGGGGCAGGTGGCCGTGCCGTTGGCGACCGGGCAGGCGCTGCCGTCCTGGTCGTTGACCATGGCGGCCCCGGTGACCCCGGCCGGGACCTGGTCGGTCACGACGACGTTGCGGGCCCGGGAGGGCCCGTTGTTGGTGACCTTCACCTGCCACTTGACCTGCTGGCCCGGCACCACCGGGCTGGTCAGCAGGGTCTTGGAGACGACCAGGTTCGCCTGGTTGCCCGGCGGGATGGGGTTGGCGGTGCTCGTGCACTTCGGCGAGCAGTTCGGGTCGGTGGCGCCGGTGGGCGGGTTGACCGTGGCGCGGTTGTCCAGTGAGCCGTTCGCGTCCGACGGCACCGTGCCGGTGAGCGTGTAGCTCACCTGGCCGCCCGCCAGGATGGTGACCGTCGTGTTGATGTCACCCGTGCCGGACGCGGTGGCACCACAGCTACTGCCGCTGGAGGCCGTGCACTTCCAGGTGAAGCCCTGGATCGCGTTGGGCAGCTTGTCCGCGACCGAGGTGCCGACGGCGTCCGAGGGGCCGGCGTTCTTCACCACGATGGTGTAGGTCAGCGGCTGCCCGGGCACGTACGGGTTCTTGTCGGGCGTCTTGGTCACCGACAGTCCGGTGGTCACCCGGCCCGGGGTGTCGACGGAGCTGGAGCAGGTCGGTCCGCAGTTCGGGTCCGTCGTTGCGCTGGGGCGGGTCACCGTCGCGGTGTTCGACAGGGTGCCCGTGGTCCCGGACGGGACCGTGCCGGTCACCGTGTACGTCACGGAGTCGTTCACCGCGACAGTCGCCGTCGTATCGATGCTGCCCGTGCCGCTCGCGTCGCCGCAGCCGCTGCTCGCGGAGCCGGCCGAGCAGGTCCAGGTGAACCCGGACAGCGCGGCGGGCAGCGCGTCCCGGACCGCCGCGCCGACGGCGGGTGCCGGACCGGCGTTGCTGACCACGACGGTGTAGGTGAGGCTCTGGCCCGGGACGTAGGCGGTCGGGGCGGCCGTCTTCCTGATGGACAGGCCGATCTGCGTCACCCACTCCAGGGTGACCTCGCCGTTGCCGCCGTTGGCGGTGCCGCCGCCGTTGCCGATGCCGGAGCCGTAGAGCGCGTCGTCGCGTCCTGCGGCCAGGCCGCCCTGGCCGTTGGCGGCGCTGTTGGCGCCGGCGGCGGTCTGCGCATTGGTCACCCCGGTGCCGCCGGTGTAGCCGGAGCCGCCACCGCCCATGCCGTTGAGCTCCAGGGAGCTCGGGCCCTGGCAGGCGCCGCCACCGCCGCCGTACAGGCCGCCGCCGCCACCGCCGCCGCCCTCGTTGTTGTTGGGCGCGCCGCTGCCGCCGAGGAAGCGGCTGCCCGCCGTGGCGCTGCCGCAGCTGGTCTGGGTGGCGGCCGCGCCGCCGGCGCTCTGGGTGCCGCCGCGGCCGGAGCTCGCCGGGCGGTTGTCCTGGCCGCCATTGGTCCCGCCGCCGCCGCCCGCGGCGGGGGTGCCGGTGTCGGCGCCCGGCGAGGAACCGCCGCCGCCGCCGGCGATCAGCAACGGGGTGCCGCCGTAGTTGCCGTTCCACACGGCGCTCATGCCGCCGCCGCTGGCGCCCGTCGCCAGGCCTCCGCCGGCCCCGCCCCGGCCGCCGGGACCGCCGCCGCCGTACACCGCGGTGGTCCGGTTCATCAGACCGCCCTGACCGGAGGTGACGGTCAGGCTCTGACCGGGCGTCACGGCGATGGTGCCGGTGGTGAAGCCGCCGCCACCGCCGCCGAACTGACCGGTGTAGTAGGCGCTCGGCGAGCCGCCGCCACCGCCGCCCCAGAGCCGCGCGTAGACGCTGGTGACACCGGCCGGCACGGTGAAGGTCTGATCGCCGCCGCTGTAGGTGAACCGGGTGCAGTTGGTGAAGGTGCCGGTCGGCGTGCACGCCACCAGCGCCCGCTGCTCCTCGGACGGCTCCTGGGGCGCGTACGCGGGCGGGGCGGCGGCCAGCGCCAGTCCGCCCTGGGGCAGCAGGCAGAGCAGCGCGAGCACACCACGCATGGCCGTCGAGAACCGACCGCCGAGCAACAACCTCACCGGAGCCATCCGGCGTCTCCTCTCGCGACCGCCCACCCACGAGCACGTGGGTGGGCGGACAACAGGACCGTCACGCGAATGCCCGCGTGCGTGAGCAAGAGAATTGCCGAGGTCAACGGCTCGTACGGTTGATCGGACGTCGTGTCATCGTATTTTCGTCCCGGAATGCGCGCTTTCGGCCCAGCGCCCGACTTCGTTCGGCGCAGCGGACGGCCGGGGGCAGCAAGCGGCTGGTGGCGGGGCCGCTGCCGGACCGACGGCCGACCGGGGCGGAAACGCAAGGCGGGCCGGTCCAGGGGACCGGCCCGCCACGGGAGGGGGGTGTCAGCCGAAGGCCGGCACCGTGTCCAGGATCGCCAGCCGGGCGTTGGCCGTCTTGATGCTGCCGCAGAGCACCTGGGCCCCGCCGATGCGGTAGTCCTCGCCGCTGCCGCTGGCCTTGATGACGGCGCCCTGCAGCGAGTTGTACTGCTTGTCCTGGAGGTCGTCCTTGCGCAGGTCGCGGACGACGATGAGCTTGCGGACCAGGTCGCCGGCGCCCTGCTGGGTGCCGAGGGTCTTCTTCTGGTCCTCCGTCAGCTTGGCGAAGGCGGCGTCGTTCGGGGCGAAGACCGTGACGTTCTCCATCGAGTCGAAGATGTCCTTGGCCTTGGCGGTCTTGACCAGCGTGGACAGCTGGGAGAGGTCCTTGGTCTGGTCGATCGCGGTCAGGACGGGCGTGCCGCCCATCGCCTCCAGGCTGCCGGCACCCTGGCCGGGCAGCGCGGCGCACGCCTGACCGAAGGCCTTCTCCGGCGGCGGGGGCGCGACGGCCACCGGGCCCGCGCCGCTGACGCCGGCGCCGCTGCAGCCGGCGAGCGGGGCGAGGACGAACGCCAGGGCCACGAGCATGGCGGGGCGGTGGGTGCGACGGCTCATTGCGGAGCTCCTCCTTGGGGGAACCGGTCGAATCGCGCCGGATGCGCCGATACGCCCCAGATAGTGGCACCACGCCGGGCCGCCTGACGGGAGGTCGGGCCCGTACCGCCCCGCCCGTCACCCGTCCGCCGTCGTGCGGGCGGCCCGCGCCGCGCCGCGCCGCACCCCGTCAGGCGCGGAAGGCCGCGAGCAGCTTGTCGGTGAGGCGGTCGAGGTGGTCGGGGGCGGTCGGGGTGTGGACGACGGCGAGGCGCCAGTAGAGCGGGCCGACCAGGAGGTCGAGGGCGATCTCGCGGTCCACGTCGGCGGGGAGCTCGCCGCGGTCGACCGCCCGTTCCAGGAGCTGGGTGGCCCTGCCGCGACGCGCGTCGCGGACGTTGGTGAGCAGGGCCCGGGCCAGTTC
This sequence comes from Kitasatospora sp. NPDC059827, assembly GCF_042731675.1. Lineage (NCBI taxonomy): Bacteria > Bacillati > Actinomycetota > Actinomycetes > Kitasatosporales > Streptomycetaceae > Kitasatospora > Kitasatospora sp. NPDC059827. Next base: position 21,265 of record NZ_JBHWIV010000022.1, read on the forward strand.
GGGGGTGCGGCCGGCCTCGGCGAGCAGGTCGGGGATGATCCGCGCGGGGAGCCGCTGGTTGAGCGCGTCGGCGACCTCGGTGACGAAGGCCAGGACGTCGCCGCGCAGGGTTCCGGTGTCGGCAGGTCCGGACTCGGCGACGGCGACGGCGGAGACCAGGTCGACGGTCATCTCCAGCTTGGAGGCCCAGCGGCGGTAGATGGCCGCCTTGCCCGCGCCGGCGCGCTTGGCCACCGCCTCCAGGGAGAGCCGGGCGTAGCCGACCGCGGCGAGCTCCTCGAAGAACGCCTCGGCGATGGCCTCGGTCACCGAGTCCTGGAGGACGGGCCCGCCGGGCAGCCTGCGTGCGGGGGCGCGGCCGGGGGCGGAGGCGGGGGTCGAGGGCGGGGGCGGGGGCGTGGGGGTGCTGGGCATGCCCCGAACCTACACGAGGCGGAACGGTTGCGTCTCGACTGGGCGAGGTCTATCGTCGACATCGAAGGCGAGACGAAACCGTTCCGTCTCGACAAACGGTCTGGGGTGCACCATGCAGTTCCTGTACGAGGACGAGTCCTTCTCCTTCGAGGCCCTGCGCGCGGCCGGCTTCGCCAACGACGGCGGCGCCGACCTGGGCGAGGTCCTGACCACCCTCCGCAACGTCGCCGCGGGCGACGAGGAGGCCTGGCTGCGCGAGTGGAAGCGGACCGCGCAGCGCGTCCACGCCATCGGCACCGGCGCCCTCGCCGCCGGCCACCGGGTCAGCGCCCGCGAGGCCCTGCTGCGCGCCTCGAACTACTACCGCACCGCCGAGTTCTACCGCCGCGACGACCCCGCCCACGACCCCGAGGTCAAGACCCTCTCCGCGCTCTCCCGCGAGACCTTCGCCACCGCCGCCGGACTGCTGGACCACCCCGTCGAGGCCGTGCGCATCCCCTACCAGGACACCACCCTCCCCGGGTACCTCTTCCTGGTCGACGACTCCGGCCTCCCCCGCCCGACCGTCGTCTTCACCAGCGGCTTCGACTCCACCCTGGAGGAGGCCTACTTCGTCATCGGCGCGGCCGCGCTGCGCCGCGGCTACAACGTGCTGGCCTACGACGGCCCCGGCCAGGGCGCCGTACTGCGCGAGCAGGGGCTCACCTTCCGCCCCGACTGGGAGGCCGTGGTCACCCCGGTGGTCGACTACGCCCTCACCCGCCCGGAGATCGCCCCCGACCGGATCGCCCTGTTCGGCTACAGCCTCGGCGGCTACCTCACCGCCCGCGCCGCCGCCCACGAGCACCGGCTGGCCGCCCTCGTCCTGGACGACGGCCTGTACGACTACCACAACGCCCACACCCGGGTCATGCCGCCGTTCCTCCTGGACTGGGTCGAGAGCGGGCGCGACGACCTCGCCGACCCGGTGCTCGGCCTGATGATGCAGGCGGTCACCCAGCTGCGCTGGGCCCTGCGCAACGGCGTGTGGGCCTTCGGCGCGAGCTCCGCCTCGGACTACATCCGCCGGACCGCCGCCTACACCCTCGAAGGCGTGGCCCCGCTCATCGCCTGCCCCACCCTCGTCCTGGACGCCGAGGACGACCAGTTCTTCCGCGGCGAGCCCCAGCGGGTCGCGGCCGCCCTGACCTGCCCGCACACCCTGATCACCCTCCCCGAGTCCGAAGGCGCGGGCGAGCACTGCCACATGGGCGCCATGGCGCGCTTCCAGCAGGTCGCCTTCGACTGGCTCGACACCACCTTCGCCCCGGCCCCCGGGGGCACGGCCTGACCCCGTCGCACCCCGCCCTTGACCTCAAGTCGAGTTGAGGATCGAGACTGATCGACATGCCGAACACCACCGCAGCTTCCCGCCCGCACACCGACGCCGCCCTCCCCCTGCCCGACGGCGAACTCGACGCGATGGCCGGGCGACTGGCCGCCGGGGCGGCGGTGGTCGGCCTCGGCGAGTCCACCCGCTTCGCCCGGGAGACCTTCGGGGTGCGGGACCAGCTCTTCCGCCGACTCGTCCGGGACCACGGCTTCCGCGCCCTGGCCGTCCAGGACGGCACGGGAGTCGGTGAAGCCCTCGACGCGTACGTACGCGGCGGCGAGGGCTCGGCGGCGGACGCCCTGGCCGGGGCCTGGCGGCCGGGGCGCACCGAGGAGATGGCCGGCGCGCTGGAGTGGATCCGGGCCTTCAACGGTGACCACCCGGACGACCCGGTCCGGATCCTCGGGGTGAAGCCGGTCCAGGCCCGGGACGCCGACTACGAAGCCGCCCTGGCTCAGGTGCGCGCGGCGGCGCCGGAGCGGCTCGCGGAACTGGCGGCCCACCTGGAGCCGATCCGTACGGCCCATCGGATCGACGAGCACGTGCAGCGGGCGCGGGGTGTCCACCCCGGCCGGCCGTTCGCTGAACACGCCCGCGCCACACTGGCGTTGGTCGAGTCCCTGCCCGGCACCGGAGCCGGATCCGGTGATGGTGACGGTGACGCCGTCACCAGGATGCGGCTGATCGTGGACTTCCACGAGCACAGCGTCGCCGGGCGCGGCACCTACGCGGGCGAGGCCGAGCTGTGGGCGGGGGCCATCGCCGCCTTCCAGCACCGCACCGGCCTGCGCACCGTCTACTGGGACGGCATCGCGCACACCGCGGCGACCGAGGCGGTGCTCGGCGTCGCACCCGAGCGGGGCCCGCAGGCCACCGTCGGCAGTCTGCTCCGCGGGCGCTACGGCGGGCGGTACGTCTCGGTGGCGATCGGCTTCCACCACGGCGACCTCGGGGCCGCCGTCGCCCCCGCACCGGCCGCGGACCTGGTCGACGCGAGGCTCGGCGAGCCCGGCCTGCCCGCCCGCTGGCTGGACCTGCGCCGGGCGGAGGTCCGCCGCGCGTGGGACGGCCCGGCGAAGGCACGGGTGGTCAGCGGCCTCTACACCCCGGAGCGCGACGCCGTCGAGCACCTGGCCGTGGACTCCCTGGCCGACGCGTTCGACGTCCTGGTCCACGTCCGCCGGGCTTCCCCGGTGCACTGGCTGCCGTGAGCGGCCCGCCGGCGGGGCCCGCGCCGACGACCGCCCCCCGGTCGGTCAGCCGAAATCCGGGTCGACCGGCGGCCACGGGTAGCCGAGTTGCTCGGCGTGGTGCGAACCGCCCCAGACCTCGGCGGTGGCCCGGGGGGCGGTCGCGGTCAGCCGGGCCTCCAACTGCTCGGCCTGGGCCGACGGGTCGTCGGCGGAGATCGGCAGGGCGATGCCGAACTGGAGCCAGGGCAGGTCGGTTTCGGCCCGGTCGCGGGGGTGCAGCAGGAGGAGATGGATCCGGTCGGGGTTCTCGCGGTGGCTCCAGACGGCATCCACCTCGCAGTCCCACCTGAGCAGCCAGTCCGTCCGGCTCCGGAGCCGCGCTTCGAGCAGCCGCGCGACCGCTCCGGTCGTCGTCTCCCAGGCGCGGTCCGCCTCGGCCCGCCGGACCTCGGCCTCGTACGGCCCTGCGGCGAACCGGAGTTCCGGCAGGTCGACGTCCCCGGAGGCCGAATTGCGCCAGCCCGACCAGACGACCTGCTCCCCGTCGCGGCCGACCGTCACGTACAGCGCGCCGCAGCACTTCTCGCAACCGCAGCCGGCCCACGCGAGGCGGACCTCGTGGGACGCCTCGCGGGCCTGCAACGGCCCGTCCGGGCTCAGGAGGTACCGGGGCCCACCCCCGCGTACGGGGGGCCGCCGTCGACGTGGGCGGACACGTCCGTCAGGAAATCCCGGCCGTTGACGATCGGCCGGACCTCCAGATACCGGTCCTCCGGCGGTGGGCCGGTGATCCTGAGGCTGAGCACGTCCGGTTCCTTGGGCACGGGCCAAGGATCGGGGATCCGGGCGCCGTTGTCATGCGAATTGTCCGGGCTCCGGTCAGGCAACGGAGGCCCGTGCGGGATCGACCGGGTCGATCGCGTGCTCGTCGAAACGGACTTCGAGCGCCTCCAGGCCGCTCTCCCGCCGGAAGTCCTTCTCCGCCTCGGTGATCGGCAACAGCCACAGGATGCGGGCATGGGCTCCGCCGCCCCAGCCGCACACCTCGAAGTCCGGCCCGAAGGGGTACGGCAGGCTCACCAGGTAGTGGTCGCAGGCGGATTCGTCGAGCCACGGGCGGCCGATCGGGACGGTGTGTCCGACGTCGAGCCGCTGGTGCACCGGTCCGCAGTGGTAGTACGCGTTGACGGTGATGCTCTCCAGGTTGACCATTCGTCGCGCGGCGCCGCGAGGAAGAACTCCGCGCCGTGGCCGTCGTGCTGGGTCGCCTCCCAGCAGCCCGACGTCACGTACAGCCACCAGTCACCCGGATACGCGGGATGGACCCGGAACACCCGGAATCCGGGCACGCGGTCCTCGATCGGCCCGTCCACACCCGGGACCTCGTCGATGACGCGACCGGGGAGTGTCCGACGGAGGTGGTCGAGGAGGGCGGTGCGTGCTGCGCTGTTCGGCATCCGCTCATGATGCCCGAGCCCGCCGGCGCCGATCGACGGGGTTCGGTACCGGCGGATCACACGATCTTCACCGGATCCGATCCTCGCCGGAGTCGGGGCACCGGCGCTCGCGCAACCGGTCGTGCCGACTGCCACGTCCATCAGCACGGATGGGTAAGGTGGGACGCCGGAACGGGCCCTGAACAGCGGTGACGTGTAAGGGCACCGGGCCGGCGGGGGCGGGACGCGGGGAACGGGAGACGTCGGGTGTCGGACGGGACTGGGGCTGCGGGGACGGAGGAGTTCGCGCGGCTGCTGAGCGAGCTCAAGACGCGCTCGGGGCTGAGCTACGGGACGCTGGCCAAGCGGCTGCACACCAGCACCTCCACGCTGCACCGCTACTGCAACGGGACGGCACTGCCGCACGAGTTCGCGTCCGCGGAGCGCTTCGCGCGGCTGTGCCGGGCGACTCCCGAGGAGCTCGTGGAGCTGCACCGGAGTTGGATCCTGGCCGACGCGGCCCGGGGGCGCCGGGCCGAGCAGCGGGCGCCGGAGACCCCCGCGGCGGACCTGCCCCCGGCGGACCTGCCTGCGGCGGAGGCGGAGGCGGAGCCGGTGGTCGAGGTGGTGTCCGCGGAGCCCGCGCCACCGCGCCGGCGCCGCACGGCGCTGATCGTGTCCGCCACGGCCGTCGCCCTGGTGGCGGCCGTACTGGTGGTCGCACGACCCACGGGCTGGGGCGGCGACGGTGGCCAGGCGAGGGGCGACCAGCAGGCCGCCGGTGCGACGGCGACGACAGTGACCGGGACTGGGACCGGGACCGGGACGGCGACGACGGACAGCGCGACCACGCCCGTCGCCCCGGAACCGCTGCCCACCACCCCCGCAGCCGCCGCCGAAACGACCCCGGCCCCGAGCTCAGCCACGCCCCCGAGCCCGACCGCGACCGCGACCGCGACACCGACCCCGACCCCGACCGACAGCGGCCCCGCGCCGCTCACCGTCGGCACCCGCCCGTACGTCTACGCCGACCCGTGCAGCCAGCACTTCCTGGTGAACAGCGGGCCCGCCCAGGTCGGCCCGCCCGCCCCGGAGCGCGACGCCCCGCGCTGGGCCGCCGCCTACGGCGCGGTGTCCTCCGGCGAGCAGGAGGTCGCCCTCACCGTCCAGGGCACCGGCACGGACACGGTCGTCCTGCTGGGGCTGCACGTGCGGGTCACCGCCAAGGGCGCGCCGCTGGCCTGGAACGACTACTCGATGGGCGTCGGCTGCGGCGGCGGCGTCGACGCCAAGTCCTTCGACATCGACCTCGACCGGGGCAGTCCCGTGATCACCGTGAAGGGCGGGCAGCGCGACTTCCCGTACAAGGTCAGCAAGTCCGACCCCGAGGTCTTCTACGTCACCGCCCACACCAAGGCGCACGACGTCCGCTGGGACCTCACGCTGGACTGGTCCAGCGGCGACCGCCACGGCACCGTCCGCATCGACAACGGCGGTACGCCCTTCCGTACCAGCGCCGACGTCAACCGCCCGGGCTACGACTACCCGTTGGGCGGCGGCGAGTGGATCAAGCGCGAGGGCGGCTGAGCACCCGCGCGGTCGCCCTCCCCCGGCCGTTGCGCCGAACGGCGGCGTGCCCGGGATGCCGGTGAGCGCCCCGTCGCCCAGTCTTGGACGGAATCCGAGATGCTGGCAGCGGGACGGGAGGGCGAGGTGGCGGAACGGCGCGATCGGCCGGGCCGCGATCGCTGGTTCCGCACCGGTTCCGCCTGGTTGCGGGGGCGGACGGCCACGCTGCGCGACGCCCCGTTCCCCAGCCGACTCGCGGCGCAGCTGCTCCACATCCACGTGCTGGACACCGCCACCCGTCTCGCGGCCCAGGCGTTCCTCACGGCCATCCCGGTGGTCTTCGTGCTGGCCGCCTTCATGCCCGACGAGGTGCGCAGCAGCGTGTCCGACTCCCTGCGCACCGTCCTGGGGCTGCGGGGTGCCGCCTACGACGAGTTCACCCAGGTGCTCCGGACGGACAGCGGGAGCGCCACCACCGAGACCTACGGCGGCCTCGGCATCGTGGTGACACTGCTCGCGGCCACCAGTTGCAGCCGGGTGCTGCAACGGCTGTGCGAACGGAGCTGGCACCTCCCCCACCTGGCCGGACGCCTGGCGGCCTGGCGGTGGCTCGCCTGGCTCCTGGTGTGGCTCGCCGTCCTGATCGTCCAGGGCCAGGTGCGGACCGGGTTCGGGCTGGGCGACGGCCTCGGGGTGTTCCTCTACCTGGTCAGCGCCGTCCTGCTCTGGTGGTGGACCCAGCACCTGCTGCTCGGCGGCCGGGTGCCCTGGCTGCCGCTGCTGCCGGGGGCCGTGCTGACCAGTGCGGCGCTGACGGCGCTCGCCTGGGGGTCGCGGCTGTACATCCCCCGCTCGCTGAACCGCAGTGTGGCGCAGTTCGGCCCGCTCGGTCTGGTCTTCACCCTGCTGAGCTGGCTGATCGTGGTGTTCACCGCCATCACGCTCGGCATCGGCATCGGCTACGTGCTGGCCGGCCAGGGCCGGCTGGCCCGGCTGCTGGCGACTCCGGGCGCGGCCCCGGTGGCGACGGAGGAGGAGGAGGAGTGAGCGTCTGCGCCGGGCTCAGGCGTCGTGGGGCTCAGGCGTCGTCGGGGCTCCGGCCGGCCGGTCCGACGCACAGCGCCCAGATGACGAAGGCGTCGATCGCGATCAGGACGAGCGCCCAGAACGGGTAGTAGGGCAGCCACAGGAAGTTGGCGACCATCCCCAGGACCGCGACGACGATGCCGACGCCACGGGCCCAGGGGGCGCCGCTGAAGAGGGCCACGCCCGCGGCGGCGACGACGAGTCCGAGGATGACGTGGATCCAGCCCCAGCCCTCGGTGTTCATCGAGTACACGTAGTGACGGGTGACGATGATCAGGCTGTCCTTGGTGATGGCGGCGATCCCCTGGAAGACCGCCATCGTGCCTGCGGCGATGAGCATGACCGCGGCGAAGACGGTCCACCCGGCCGCGAAGGGGCGGTGCTCGGCGGGCCGGCCGGTACGGCCCGATTCGGTGACACGGCTGGTCATGGCATGGACTCCTTCGACGACGGCCGCCTCGTTCCGGTACGCGGACGGGGACGGGAGACGGGACGGAAGGGAGGGAAGGGAGGGAAGGAACGGAGGGGCCGGGCAGCGGCCCTTCTCTCACCGTAGGACCGAACCGTCCGGCCCGCCGGTGACGACCCGGCCGAACGCGGCGAGCAGGGCCAGGACGGCCAGCACCGCGAGCAGGATCGCGACCAGCAGCAGCACGGTCAGCGCGGTCGGGTCGTCCCACAGGGCGAACACCAGGGCCAGCACCAGGACGGCCGTGCCGGCGAGCCACCGGCGGTGGGCGGCGGTCCAGGTGCCGGCCCGGCCCGCGCGCACGCCGTGGGCGTCGCCCCAGTGGGCGACGGAGTCCGCGGCGCGGTCCGCCCGGCTGCGGGCAGCACGCGGCAGCCGTCCCGAGCCGCCCAGGTAGGCGCCGAGCGCCACCGCCACGCCCAGCACGATCGCGGTGCGCAGGCTGATCCGCAGGAAGTGCAGCAGGGTGTCGAAGACGGCCGCGGCGGCGGCCGGGGACTGTACGGCGGGCGGCAGGTGGTCGAGGTAGTAGTGGCGGGCGGCCACCAGGGCGAGGGCCACCAGCAGGCTGGCCCCGGCCGCACCGAGGGCGGCGGACACCAGGGCCCGGCGTCGGCGGCGGGCCAGCAGGACGCCGACGGCGCCGAGCGACACGGTGAGCACGGGCAGCCAGTTGCCGACCACGTCGAGGGCGTGCGCGGCGCCGCGGATCCGGGCCAGCCGGTCGGACTGGAACAGCACCATGCGCTTGTCCACGTCCGGGATCCGCTCGGCCGGGCTCAGCCCCTCGGCCACCAGCGTGTCTTTCAGCCGGTCGACGACCGAGCCGAGGTCGAGGGTGACCGTGCCGTCGGTGACCTCGACCGCGCCCCGCCCGTGACCGGTGAGGGCCTGGACCACGGCGGTGTGGGCGACCCGGTTGGCCTGGGTCCACACGGTGACGAAGGTGTCGCTGTGCACGACCTGCGTGGCGGCCTCGGTGACCACCTGGTTCACCGCGTCGTCGAGTTTCGGGCCGAGCGCCTTGACCGCCGAGGCGACCCGGGGCGGCAGCCCGCGGGCCTGCAACCAGGCGGCCAGGTCGGAGGTGACCGCCGGACCGTCCACCCGTACGTCCACGGCCTGGGTGATCCGGCTGACCGCCGCGTCCTGGATCGCCGGATCGGTGGCGAGCGGGGCGACCGTCGCCACGTACCGGCCGGTGTCCAGGGCGATGTCGTGCACCCAGACGGTGAGCAGCGACACCGGCACCAGCACGCAGGTCAGCGCGATCAGGACCGCCGACACCGTGCTCCGGACCGGCCGCCCCGCCCGGGAGGCGCGCCCCGGCCGGGCCGGGGGCTCCGGCGGCTCGTTCATCGGGGGGCTCCCAGCGCTCCGTGCGGCGGTGGCGCCGCTGACCACCATTGGCCCGTAGGGCCCGGCGGCCGGCACTCCGGGGTGGGCCGTCCGGGCGAAGGAGGCCTTCCCCCGCGACGGGTGGCCGGAGGGAGGGCGCGCGCCGGCCCGGCCGGCGGGGTGTCGGGTGCCGGTGGGCCGGGCGCGCGCCCGGTCTGGGGTCGTCGGGTCCGGGGGACATCGGACCCGGGGGACGTCGGACCCGGGGTCGTCGGGTCAGACGGTGAGCAGGGTGGGGCTGGCGGCCTTGTCGGTGGGCAGGAAGTCGTCCGGGACGGGGTACTGGCCGAGCACGTAGTTCAGGATGGCCGCGTGCATGGCCTCGACCGGCGCGATGCTGGCCGCGGTGGCGATGCCGGCGGGACTGGTGACGTTGTACGTCGCGAAGAGGTAGGTCTGGGCGGCCTGGTCCTCCAGGTCGAGGGCGAGCTTGGCGACGTCGCCGACGGAGGCGGCCTTGCCGAGCGCGGCCAGGGTCTCCGGCTGGTTGGACAGCGGCACGTCGGTGATCGCGGGCAGGCCGGCGCCGGTGAGGACGGCGTTCCAGGCCTTGGCGTGGTCGGCGTGCTGGGCCATCGCGGTGGTGACGAAGGTCGCCACCGCCGGGGGGACGGTGCCGAGCTTGCCGGCCTTGGCGGCGTCCAGGGTGGCCTGGTAGGCGCCGACGGCCTGGTTCTCCAGGGCGGTGGCCAGCGCGACGACCTGGAGGTCCCCGGTGTACCTCCCGGACGCCGACGCCGACGCCGAGCCGGGCATCGTGCCGGCCGGGCTGGACGGCGCCGGGTCCTTGACGTCCTTGCTGCTGGAGCAGGCGGCCAGCGTCAGGGCCGCGGCCACCCCGCCCGCGCCGAGCAGGAAGCGGCGCCGGGCCAGCTCGGCCTGGCCGGTGACGCGGATCTGGTCGGCCAGCTCGCGTGCGCTCTCGCGCATGACCGGGAGGGTGGCGCGGTGGGCCTCGTCCATGTCCCTGGTCAGGCGGGCGAGTTCGGCCTCGCCGATGGCGGGCTCCCAGGTGCGGTCGGTGCTCACTTCACGGCCCCTTCGGTGATCGGGGAGGCGTTGTCGGTCTTGTAGAAGGCGTCGGGGAAGCCCACGCTGCCCGCGGCCGCGGGCAGCTTCGCCGGGTCGACCGGGATGGTGATCAGGTCGGCGGCGTTGCCCGCCAGCAGCGCCTGCACGGCCAGCAGGACGGCACGGTGCTGGGCCTCGACCGGGGCGACCGAGGCGAACAGCTTGCGCAGGTCGGCGTTGCTCACCTGGCCGACGTTCTTGGTGTACGTCTGGGCGGCGACGTCCTCCAGCGTGATGGCGAGCTTCACCACGTCGGCCGGGGTCTTGATGGTGGGCAGGGTCTGGTCGACGACGGCCTTGTACTTCGGGTCGGGGTCGTTCTGCGCCTGCCCGCCGGCGGTGGTCGCGGCGGCGTTGAAGGCCTTGGCGTGGGCCTGGTGCTGCTCGGTGGTCTTGGCGATGAACGCGGCGACCGTCTTGTTGCCGTCCTTGATGAACGGCAGTGCGGCGGCGGTCTGGTAGACGCTGACCGCCAGGTTCTCCAGGGACGCGGCGGTCTGCAGCGCCCTGATGTCGTCGGCGGAGGCGGACGCGGAGGCCGACGGCGAGGCCGCCGCGGCGCGCACGGCGCTCAGCAGACCGGCCCCGCCGGCCAGGGCGCCGAGGGTCGCCCCGCGCTGCCACCAGCGGCGCGGGGGCTCGGTGCCCTCCGCGAAGTCGGTCAGCGCTCCGCGGCTGATCCGCAGCGCGTCGCTGTTCAAGTCCTGTGACTGCTCGGTGAGTTCTTCCAGCAGCCGGGTGTCGATGTGCTCGCTGGCCATCATGTCCCGTCTCGGCCAGGCGGTCGGCCGGATGCCGGACCGCTCTGCCCTGACGTTCGGCACGCTCGCCCGCCCGGCTTGGTCCGGTACCCCGAACGGCCCCCGAATTCACCCCTGGGGGTGAGCTGCGGGGGCGAAAGGTGACCGGGGCGGGCGCTCTGCCGGGGCGGCCGGAGCCGCCCCGGCCGATGGGCGGTCAGGCGCCGTCGAGGATGCCGGCGATCTTGTCGGCCATCGCGGCCTGGGCCGGGTTGGCGCCGGGGCGGGCGTGCTGGGCGGCCCGCATCGCGACCGTCAGGGTGGCGCGGAAGTTGTCGGTCTCCTCGGGGGCCTTGGCGTCCAGCAGCGCCAGGGAGCGGCGGATGGCGTCGAAGACCCGGTCGGCGATGTCGGCGGTGGAGCTGCCGTCGAGCTTGAGGCCCTTGGGCTTCTCGGCGAGGACGCGCCCGGTGAGGCCGGTGGCGGAGCTGAGGGCCTTGCCGGCGGCCATGCCGGCCTTGGCGGAGGAGATCGCGCCGGGGTCGGAGGCGGCCATCAGCACGACGACGCCGTGGGCGGCGGTCTGGAGGGTGAGCCGGTCGTCGGCGGTCAGGACGGCGGTGGTGTCGGACATGGTGGGTTTCCTTCTCTCCGGGTTCGGTGTGGAGCAGGGGCCGTGAGTGATCGAGCGGTCGAGCGGTCAGTGGGCGGCGGGCAGGAGGTCGCCGGCCTCCTCCTCGTCGGCGGGCTCGTGGCGGGCCAGCCGGCTGGCGGGCAGGAACAGGCCCGCGAGGGCGGCGAGGAGGTAGCCGGCGACGCAGACCAGGGCGCCGGCCAGCAGGGCGGTGCGCAGGACGGCGGGGTCGTAGCCGTCGTGGGTGCGGCCGAAGAAGACCACTCCGGTGACGGCAACGCCGAGGGCCGCGCCGAACTGCTGGAAGGTGCTGTAGACGCCGGAGGCGGCCCCGGCCTCGCGGACGTCGACGGTCGCCAGGGCGAGGTCGACCAGCGGCACGACGAGGAGGCCGAGGCCCAGGCCCGCCAGGGCGAGCGGCCACAGCAGGTCCCAGCCGGACAGGCCCGCGCCGTGGGAGTCGACGACCTGGCGCACCCAGGCGGCACCGCCGGCCTGCATCAGGGCGCCCAGGACGACGAGCGGCTTGCCGGCCTTCCGGGCGAGCGGCACCGAGACGCCCGAGCCGAGGAAGGCGCCCGCGGTGAACGGCAGCAGCGTCAGCCCGGAGGCCATGGCGGAGAAGTGCAGGCCGAGCTGGAGGTAGAGGGCGAGGATCAGGAAGAACCCGGCCATGGCGCCGGAGAAGCACAGCTGGACGAGGCTGCCGGCGGCGAAGCCCCGCCGGCCGAACAGGTGCATCGGCGCCAGCGGCGAGCCGTCCCGGCGCATCCGGCGCCGCTGGTTCACCACGAACCCGCCCAGCACGACCGGGGCCGCGGCCAGCATGGCCAGGATCCAGCCGGGCCAGCCCGACTCCCGGCCCTCGACCAGCGGGAAGACCAGCAGGAACAGGCCGGTGGAGACGAGCAGCAGGCCGGGGACGTCCACGCGCAGCGGGTGGGCCGAGCGGGTGTCGGGCACCAGGAGCCGGGCGGCGACGAGCAGGGCGACGCCGACGGGGACGTTGATGACGAAGATGCTGCGCCAGCCGATGCCGAAGGCGTCGGCGGAGACGAGCCAGCCGCCGAGCAGGGGGCCGGCGACGGCGGCCATCCCGGAGACGGCGCCGATGATGCCGAGGATCGCGGCGCGCTCCCTGGGCCGGTACAGGGCCTGCACGGAGGCGAGGACCTGGGGGACCATGAGGGCGGCGAAGGCGCCCTGGACGACCCGGGCCGCCACCAGCGCGTCGCCGCTCTGTGCGAGTGCGGCGGCGAGCGAGGCGGCGGTGAAGCCGGCGACCCCGGCGAGGAACACCGTCCGGCGGCCGATGATGTCGCCGAGCCGTCCGCCGGTGATCAGGACGATCGCGAACGCCAGGGTGTAGCCGCCGACGACCCATTCCAGGTGGCCGGGGGTGGCGTGGACGTCCTTCTGGATGGCGGGCAGGCCGACGTTGACGATGGTGGTGTCGAGCAGGTCCATGAAGGACGCGACGATCAGGACGAGCATCGCGAGGCCGCGGCGGTGGTGGGCGGGCGGGGTGTCCGGGGAGGCGGCGGCGGGCGCCTGGGCTCCTCCGGGCATGGGGGTGCGCTGCTTGGACATGGCCTTCTTCGTTCGGTTTCGGAGGGGTGGGGGCGGGCCCCGGCCGTGGCCGCACCGCCCAAGATGTTTCGTTCGGACGAAAGAAGCATAGCAAGTAGTTCGGTTCAGCGAAACAAGTAGTTCGGCGAAGCGAAGCAGCTTGCTAATCTGGGCGCATGACGACCACCGACCAGCCCTCGCGCGGCGAGCTCATCGCCCGGCTCAACACGGCCGGGCGGGAGCTGAGCACGGCCGCGGTCATGTTCCACAGCGCGCTCGCGCAGCTGCACGGACTGAGCAGCACCGAGGAGAAGGCCATCGACCTGCTCCAACGGTTCGGCCCGCTCACCGCGCGCGAACTCGGCGAGCACTCCGGGCTCGCCCCGGCCTCGGTCACCGGGCTGGTCGACCGGCTCCAGCGCAAGGGCTTCGCCCGGCGGATCCCCAACCCCGCCGACAAGCGCAGCGTGCTCATCGAGGCCCCGGAGGCCCCCGCCGAGGCCCTCGCACCGCACTTCGAGCACTTCATGAGCGGCATGGACGAGCTGTACGCGCGCTACAGCGACACCGAACTCGCCACCATCGCGGGCTTCCTCACCGCCGGCGCCGCCGTCCAGCGCGAGGCGACCGCACAGCTGACCGCCGAGCTGCCGGGCACCCGGCCGGGCGTCGGCGAGCCCGCCCTCACCCAGAGCCAGAAGCTGACCGTCCAGACCGCCGCCCACGGCGTCGTCGCCCTGATGGCCGCCGCCGACCCCGGGGCGTTCTCCTCCGCCCGGGCCGGGATGGCCGCCGGAAAGGCCCTCAGCTCCGCCACCGGTCTGACCGGACGCGTCCTGGCCGAGAAGCCCAAGGGCTTGAAGCTCGGAGGCAAGTCGACCGCCGACATCGCCGACCAGGTCTTCCCCGCCCTCGCCGCCTCGGCCGCGCTGCTCGGGGACGCCGACCCGGGCGAGGCCGAGAACTTCCGCTCCGTCATCCGGGTCGCGGTGGAGGCCGCGCTGCGGATCCGCACCCCCGCGAGCCCGGCCATGACCGCCATGGCCGCCCGGATCGGCGAGGCGCTCGACCGCGCCTGACGCCCCCGGCGTGCACGCCCCGCCCGGGCGGGGCGTGCACGCGTGCGGGGTCGCCGTCCGAGCAGGGATGGTTCCAGTGGGGTCGCATGCCTCGCTATACACACCATGTATAGCTGGTGTGTATAGTCGATGATCATGGCACTCGGACAGATGCTCCTCGGGCTGCTGGAAGACCAGCCCCGCCACGGGTACGACATCAAACGGCTCTACGACGACCACTTCGGGCGCGACCGCGCCCTGCACTACGGGCAGGTCTACGCCACCCTCTCCCGGCTGTTGAAGAACGGCCTGGTCGTCGTGGAGGGCGTCGAGGCCGGCGGCGGCCCGGACCGCAAGCGGTACGCGATCACCGACGCGGGCGTCACCGACCTCGCCGGCTGGCTCGCCCAACCGGAGGACCCCCAGCCGTACCTGCAGAGCACGCTGTACCAGAAGGTCGTGCTCGCCATCCTGACCGGCCGCTCGGCGACCGACGTGCTGGACGTCCAGCGGGCCGAACACCTGCGGACGATGCGCGAACTGACCCGCCGCAAGCTCGACGGCGACCTCACCGACGAACTGATCTGCGACCACGCCCTGTTCCACCTGGAGGCCGACCTGCGCTGGCTGGAGCTGACCGCCGCCCGCCTCGACGACCTCACCACCCGCCTGACGGAGAAGCCGCGTTGACCACCGACCAGCCCCTGCTCCAGGCCCGGGACCTGCACAAGTCCTTCGGCCTCACCCCGGCCCTCGACGGCGCCTCCCTCACCGTCGCCGCCGGCGAACTCGTCGCCGTGATGGGCCCCTCCGGCTCGGGGAAGTCCACCCTGCTGCACTGCCTGGCCGGCATCACCCGCCCCGACCGCGGCACCATCAGCTACCAGGGGCAGGACCTCACCGCCCACTCCGACGCCCGGCTGAGCGCGCTGCGGCGCACCGAGTTCGGCTTCCTGTTCCAGTTCGGCCAACTCGTCCCGGAACTCACCTGCCTGGAGAACGTCGCGCTGCCGCTGCGCCTCAACGGCCTGCGCCGCAGGGCCGCCGAGGCCCGGGCCACCGAATGGCTGGAGCGGCTGGAGGTCGCGGACCTCGCCGCCAAGCGCCCCGGCGAGGTCTCCGGCGGCCAGGGCCAGCGGGTGGGCGCCGCCCGCGCGCTGATCACCGGCCCCAAGGCGGTGTTCGCCGACGAGCCGACCGGCGCCCTCGACTCCCTCAACGGCGAACGCGTCATGAAGCTGCTGACCCGCGCCGCCCGGGAGACCGCCGCGGCCGTCGTGCTGGTCACCCACGACGTACGGGTCGCCGCCTACGCCGACCGGGAGATCGTCGTCCGGGACGGCCGCACCCTCGACCTGACCCCCGCCCGGTGAGCGCCGCCGACGGGCCGAAGATCCGCTCGCCGTTCCTGGACCAGCTGGGCCTGGGCGTCCGACTGGCCGTCACCAGCGGGCGGGACGGCTGGGGCCGACTGCTGCTCACCGCCCTGGGCGTCGGGCTGGGCGTAGCCATGCTGCTGTTCACCGCCTCCTTCCCGGGCATCGTGCACCACCGCGACCAGCGGCTGTACACCCAGAACGACACCTTCGACGACGAGGCGCTGCCGGCCCCCGGGGACCGGACGGTCCTGATCGCCGTCGCCGACACCACCTTCCACGGCACGCCCGTACGCGGCCGGATCGTCCAGCCCGAGGGGCCGCACCCGGCGCTCCCGCCGGGCGTGGCCGGCTACCCCCGGCCCGGCGAGATGGTCGTCTCCCCCGCGCTGGCCGAGCTGCTCGCGGACCCCGCCAACCGGCTGCTGCGCGAGCGCCTCCCCCACCCGGTGGTCGGCAGCATCGGAGCGGCCGGACTGCTCGGGCCCGGCCAGGCCGCGTACGTGCTCGGCGGCGACCACCTCTCGGTCGACACCGGCGCCCTACGGATCACCGAGTTCGGCCACTTCTCGCCGCCCAAGCCCATGGATCCCAAGCTGATCCTGCTCAACGCCGTCGGTCTGACGGTGATGCTGGCCCCGGTCGGCGTCTTCCTCGCCGCCGCCGCGCGCTTCGGCGGCGAACGGCGCGACCGCCGG
Organism: Kitasatospora sp. NPDC059827; assembly: GCF_042731675.1. NCBI lineage: Bacteria > Bacillati > Actinomycetota > Actinomycetes > Kitasatosporales > Streptomycetaceae > Kitasatospora > Kitasatospora sp. NPDC059827. The sequence goes on from NZ_JBHWIV010000022.1 coordinate 37,348, forward strand.
CTCGCCGCCCTGCGGCTCGGCGGAGCGGACCGCCGGATGACCGCGCGGCTCGCCGCCGGGGAGTCCCTCGTGGGCGCGCTGCTCGGCCTGGTCGCGGGCTCGGCGCTGTTCCTGCTCGGCCGTCAGCTGATCGGCCGGATCCGGCTGGCCGGGTTCAGCTTCTACCCCGAGGACGTCGCGCCCCAGCCCGCGATCGCCGCCGCGATCGCCGTGGTCGTGCCGCTGCTGGGCATCGGCGTCACCCTGCTGGCCATGCGCCGGGCCACCGTCGACCCGCTCGGCGTGGTCCGCCGCTCCGGCCCCGCCCGGCGCCGGATCGGCTGGCGGCTGATGCTGCCGCTCGCCGGGCTGGCCGTGACGGTGTTCGCCCTGATCCTGCCCGCAGGGAGCAGGCCGGGCGCCCTCCCGCGCACCGCCGTCCTCGACCCGGTGGGCGACACCCGGGGCTCGATCCTCGTGGCCTTCGGCGTACTGCTGATGCTGGTCGGCGTCTGCACCCTGCTGCCCTGGCTGGTGGAGGCCGTCACCCGGCGGGCCGGCGGCGGCCCGCCGTCCTGGCAACTCGCCGTCCGCCGCCTCCAGTTGGGCTCCGGACCGGCCGCCGCGGCGGTCAGCGGCATCGTGGTGGCCGTCGCCGGGGCGATCGCCCTGCAGACCCTCTTCCTCGGCGTCGGCGCACGCTACGAGGCCTGGTCGCGGCCGCAGGTCACCGCCGGGGCGTACCAGCAGTCGGTGGCCTTCCCCGGCGGTGCGCCCCGGGCGCAGCAGCTCGCCGAGCGCCTGACCCGCAGCCCCGGGGTGAAGGCCGCGGCGGCGTACACCGAGTTCTCCCTGGAGAGCGCGACCGCCAAGTCCTGGGAGCTGCCCGAGGTCCGGATCGCGCCCTGCGCGGTGCTGCGCGAGCTCGCGACCCTGCCCGACTGCCGGGACGGGGACTCCTTCGCCGTCCAGGGCCCGGAGCGGCCGGGCGGCGAACCGGTCCGGCCCGGCACCCTCGTCCACGCCGCCTACTTCCGCGGCTCGGGCGAGCCGGCGGCCTTCCCGCTGCCCGCCGCGACCGCCACCGTCCCGGCCGTCGAGGGCGCGGACCCCAACGGGCGGATCGGCGCCGGCCTGCTGCTCCTCACCCCGGCCGCCGTCCCCGCCGACGCGCTGCGCGGGCAGCCCGCGACCGTCCTGGTGTCGCTCGCGGACGGGCTGCCGGACGCCGAGGAGCAGCTGACCACCGCCGTGATGGCGATCGACCCCCAGGCCCGCGCCGAGTTCCCGCTCGACCGGACGCTCGACCCCACCTACCTGGCGGTCAAGCGGCTGCTGACGGCCGGTTCGACGATCACCCTGCTGCTGGTCTCCCTCAGCCTGCTGGTCGGCCAGCTGGAACGCTTCCGGGAGCAGCGCCGCGTCCTCGGCGTGCTGAACGCGGTGGGCACCCGCCGGCGCGTCCTGGGGCTGTCGGTGCTGTGGCAGACGCTGATCCCGGTGGCCCTGGGCCTGGCGCTGGCGGCCGTCGCCGGCCTGCTGATGGGGGCGCTGCTGCAGTACTCGGCGGGCGTCTCGGCGGCCGTGGACTGGGGCGCGATGCTGACCATGTCCGCGATCGCGGCCGCCGCGGTGCTGCTCACCACCGTCCTGGGGCTGCCGCAGCTGCTGCGCCTGATGAGCCCCGGCGCCCTGCGGCACGAGTAGCGGCCCTGCCGCCCCCTCCACCCCGGGGTGGAGGGGGCACCTCCACCCGCGCGCCTATGACACGGCGTCAGGCCGCCAGCCAGGCTTGGGCCGTGTCACGTCGCGGCCCCGGCCGGGGGTCGCGGGTGCGGAGTCGGAGGTGCGCGTGCACAGGGTGAAGAGGTGGGCGGCGACGGCCGCGGCCACGCTGCTGGCGTTGGCGCCGGCCGGACCGGCGGGAGCCCGGGAGGCCCTGGCGGCCGACGGGTGGCAGGGGCACGGCTGTCGCGCCGTGACCTCGCTGGGCCGGGTGGAGGGGGTGGCGCAGGAGGGCCGGTGCGCCTTCCTCGGAGTTCCGTACGCGGCGGCGCCGACCGGGGCGAACCGGTTCCGGCCGCCGCAGCCGCAGGAGCCGTGGGGCGGCACGCTGCGGGCGGCGGAGGAGAGGCCGGGCTGCCCGGAGGACCTGGGCGCGGGCGGGGAGGGCGTCGAGGACTGCCTGCACCTGAACGTGTGGGCGCCGCGCGCCGGGGGCGGGCACAAGCCCGTCATGGTGTTCCTGCACGGCGGCGCGTTCCAGCTGGACTCCGCCGAGGAGCCGGTGTTCGACGGCGGCCGGATGGCGGTGCGCGGCGACGCGGTGGTGGTGAACCTGGACTACCGGCTCGGCATCCTGGGCTGGACGGAACTCGGCGGCCTCGACCCGGCCTACGCGGGCTCGGGCAACAACGGCCTGCGGGACGAACTGGCCGCCCTGGAGTGGGTGCACCGCCACGTCGCGGCCTTCGGCGGCAACCCCGCGGACGTCACCGTGTTCGGGCAGTCCGCGGGCGCCGTCTCGATCAGCGCGATGCTGGCCGGCGACCACCCGGAGCGGCTGTTCCGGCGGGCCGTCGTGCAGAGCGGCCCGGGCTACCTGGTGCACACCGCCGGCTCCGCGCGGCGCGCCGCCGAGCGCGTGTTCACGACCGGCGGCATCCACTCGGTGGCGGACCTCGACCGGCTGACCACCCGCCAGGTCCTGGAGCTCCAGCAACGCGCCCAGGGCGGCCTGTCCGGGCCGTCCGCGGCCGTCTTCTTCGGCCCCTGGATCGACGGCTCGCTGATCCCCGGCCCGGTGGTCGAGCGGGTCGCGGCCGGCAGCGCCCGCCACGTCGAGGTGATGACCGGCACCACCGAGAACGAGACCGACTTCTGGGCACTGTTCAACCCGTCCGTGCTGGACCTGCCGCTGAGCGGCTACCGGACCTTCCCCGCCGTGCTCGCCGACCGCAAGCAGCGGATGTACGACCGGTACGCGGCGAACCGCCCGGGACTGCCCGAGGGCCGGGTGGTCAACGCGATGCTCACCGACCAGACGGAGCGGATCCCCACCCTGCGCCTCGCCGAGGCGCAGTCCCGCTGGCGGCCCACCTACGTCTACCGGTTCGACTGGCACGTGCCGTACGTCCCCGGGCTGCCGGCCGCCCAGAACCTGGGGGCCGCGCACACCCTGGAACTGCCCTTCGTCTTCGGCGGTCTGCAGCTCGACCGGTTCCCGCGCGGCGCGCAGACCGTGGCCGAGCAGCGGCCCGCGCTCACCCGGCTGTCCGACCGGATGATGACGGCCTGGACGGACTTCGCCCACGGCGACGGGCCGGGCTGGCCGTGCTACACCCCCGACTCCCGGGCCACCCGGATCTGGGACCTCGAACCGAGCGTCCGGTACGCGCCCCACGACGACGAGCGCGCGCTGTGGGACGGCTACGACTTCCCCGACCTGGACTTCTGACCTCGCCGACTCTGCTGTGACAGCAGGGAAGCCGACCATCGGCGGGCGCCGCTCCACCGGCGCCCGCCGACAACTGAGGTGAATCGCCGAGGAATTACCCATGCACATGGGCTGTTCCGGGACCCCGCTCCGTGCCTACACTGCCGCTGCCCGGCGACCATTTCTCGGCCGCGGGCGACACCGCAGCGCGCGACCCGTACGGCCGCGCGCCCGCACGGAGGAGGAACCGACCATGGTCAAGCACTACCTCAAGTACGCCTACAGCACCCTCACCGCCGCGATGTTCCTGCACATGGCCTGATCCGGCCGACCCCGGCCAGGGCCGGGTGGCGTACCGTCCGACCCTGGCCCGGGGAGCCCGCTTGTTCGCGACCGCCATCAGTCAACTGCGCTACGGTGCAGCGATCCTGACGAACCGCCGGATCCGTCCGGGCGACCTGGAACGCCTCGCCCGCGACCTGGTCGACACCATCGCCGAGTTCGGCGAGCCCGGCGAGGACTCGGCGCAGCTGCCCGGCCGGGCCGGGCACGTCGACCCCCAGCTGCGCCGCGAGGTGGCCCGGCGCAGCCTGCGCGCCACCGCCCGCGCCGCCGTCCGGCACACCGCCTACTACCGCCGACGGTTCGCCGAACTCGACCTCGATCCGGCGACCTTGGAGCCCGAGGACTGGTCGCGCGTGCCGGTCACCCCCAAGCAGGCGCTGAAAGCGCTGCCCGCCGCCTTCGTCTCCGCCGCCGCCTCGCCCGCCCTGATGGCGCTCACCACCGGCACCAGCGGTACCCCCACCGCGGTGTGGTTCTCCCGGGCCGAGATCGAGACCGCCATCGCGTTCAGCACCATCTCCGCCGTGCTCGGCCTCGGCCTGCGGCCGCGCCACACCGTCGCCTACGCGGGCTGCTCGCGCGCCACCCTGCCGCTGGTCTACGCCGAGGAGTCGACCACCCGGGCCGGCGCCGGCTTCGTCCAGTTCGGCACCGTCGACCCGGCGTTGGCGCTGGACCGCCTGGCCGCCCCGCTCGGCCTGCCCGGCCGGGCGCCGCAGATCACCCATCTGACCACCTCCGCCTCCTACTTGGCCGCACTCGTCCAGGAGGCCGAGCAACAGAAGTGGCAGCACGGCGACTTCGGGCTGGAGTCGATCAGCGTCGGCGGCGAGGTGCTGTCCGCGCCGCTGCGCCGCCGGGCCGAGGCGGTGTTCGGCGCGGCCGTGGCCTCGGCGTACCTGATGACCGAGATCCTGCCCTCGGGCGCGAGCCCCTGCACCGAGGGCCATCTGCACCACACCACCGAGTTCGGGCACCTGGAGGTGCTGGACCCGGTCAGCGGGGAGCCGACCACCCCGGGCGGGATCGGCACCGTGGTGCACACCCCGTACGTGCCCTACCGCGAGTGCACCCTGCTGCTGCGGTACGCCACCGGGGACCTGGTCCGCCTCCCGGACGGGCAGCCGGACTGCGAACTCGCCCACCTGCCGGCCACCTCCGGGATCCTCGGCCGCTGGTCCGGCCCGCTGAGCACCGCCGTCACCACCCGCGAGGTGCTCGACCTGGTGGAGGCCGAGCCCGAAGTCCCGCTGCCCGCCCGGTACGCGCTCACCGAGGGGCCCGCGGGGCCGACGGGCCCGGCCCGGCTGCACCTGCTGGTCCCCCGGCTGCCCGCGACCGCCCTGCTCGGGCGGCTGGAGGAGCGGGCGGCGGCGGCCGGCCTGCGGCTGTCCGCCATCGTGCTGCACGAGGACCGGGCCGCCATGCCGCCGACCGCACCCGTCCGCGCCGACCTGCGCGAGCACAGCTTCGAAGCACCGGGCGCCAGTGCCCCGGCGCCACCGACCCCAGGAGGCGTTGAATGAGCGTCAGCCCCCTCGCGCTCACCGCGCTGAGCGCCGCCGTCGCCGTCGAGATCGCCGTCGCGGCCCGCTACCTGGCCCGGGTCCGGATGCCCCGGCCGCCGGTCGGGGTGTACACCGGGGGCGACGTCGCCGTGCTCTGCACCGGCGTGGTCCTCGCGCCGCTGCTGTACACCGCGCTGCCCGGGGCGGCCGTCTCCGCCGTGTTCGGCCTGGTCCTGTGCCTGGCCGTGCAGTTCACCCTCGCCCCGCTGCTCACCGCCGCCGGGCTGCGGGCCGCGCCGTGGCCCTGGGCCGCCGCCCTGGCCGGCACCGCCGCCACCGCGCTGGCCGCCCTCACCGGCCACCCGGGCGGGGCCCGGGCGGGCAGCGGCCTGCTGATCGCCGTCGCGGTGGTCGGGGTCGCCAACCTGTGGACGCAGAGCGGCCTGCGGGCCGGGCACACCGCCGCGCTGGCCGCCGTACTCACCGCGTACGACCTGGCCGCCACCACGCTCACCGACACCACGGCCCGCTTCTTCGCGCAGGTCCAGGACCGGCCGTTCGCGCCGATGCTCGCCCTTACCGGCGGGGACCGGCCGGTCGGGGTCGGCCTGGGCGACCTGCTGCTGCTGGTCCTGTTCCCGCTGGTCGCGGCGAAGGCGTACGGTCGGGCGGCGGCCTGGTCCGCCGCGCTCGCGGGCGTCCTGGTGACCAGCGCCGTCAGTGCCTGCTTCGCGCTCGGCGTGCTGTCCGGCGGCTTCCCGCTGCTGACCGCGCTCGGGCCGCTGATCGTCGCCCAGCACCTGTACTGGCGACGGCGTTCGGGCGGTGAGCGCACCACCGCCCGGTGGCGCGAGGGCCGGCCCGGCCCGGCACCGGCGCCGTCCGGCACCGAACTCGCGGCCGCGCTGGCCGCGCCCGCACCCGAGGGCACCCCGCCCGGCAGCTGGCTGGCCCTCGGCGACGGCCGGGTCCTGGGCACCGGCCCGACCCCGGGCCTGGCCCGGCGCGACGCCCGCCGCCAGGGGGCGGACGCCCCCACCACCGCCCGGATGGTCTGAGCACCCCGGCTACAGCTTTAGTCGAGGGTCGCGTCCAGGAAGTCCCGCCAGGCGGCCTGCACCCGTGCCGCGTCGGCCTCGCCGTCACCGGCCAGCAGGTCCAGCAGCAGGCCGCGCAGCACGGCGAGCACCACGGTGGGGTTGGCCCGGGTGCCGTCGAGCACCCGGGCCAGCGGGGGGAGCCATTCCGCCAGCGAGGCGGTGCCGAAGTCCCGCCAGGGTTCGACCTGCCCGAAGGCCCGGACGTACCCCTCGAAGAACAGCCGCAGCGCGCCCCGGCGTCCGGGGTCCGCCAGCCAGGTCCAGAGCCGTTCGAGGGTCTCCCGGGCGCTGCCGCCCTCCTCCTCCGAGCGTTCCAGCAGCGCCAGTTGCTCGGCCCGGCCGACGGCCAGCACGGCCCGCACCAGTTCCTCCTTCGATCCGAAGAGGTAGAGCAGCACGCGCGGGCTGGTGCCGATCCCGGCCGCGAGCGGGCGCAGCGAGAGGTCGGACACGTTGTGCTCGGCGACGTAGCGGACGGTCGCGGCGAGCAGGTCCTCGCGGCGCACCGACGGGCGGCGCGGCGCGGGGTGGCTGGGTGCGGGGGCTGGGGTGGACACGTGGTCTATCGTTCCACTGAAACGAGTGTTTCAGTGGAAGGGGATGGAGCCATGGCCACCACCGCACCCGGAACCGTGACCGTCCGCGAGGCCGACCGGCCCGGAGACCTGGGCGCCGTCGCGGCCCTGCACGGCGTCCTGTACACCCGCGAGTACGGCATGGACGCCACCATGGAGGCCTACGTCGCCGCCGGCATGGCCGAGTTGGTGCTGGCCGGCGCCGTCGAGGGCTCCGCGGCACCCGGCCGCCTGTGGGTCGCCGAACTGGACGGCCGGGTCGTCGGAGCCGTCGGCCTGGCCCGCACCGAGGAGCGCCCCGGCTGGGGCCAGCTGCGCTGGGTGGTCCTCGACCCGGTGGCCCGCGGCCGCGGCCTGGGCCGCCGGATGCTCGACCTCGCCCTGAACGAGGCCCGCGAGCGCGGCTACAAGGGCGTGCTGCTCTGGACGATCACCGGCCTCGACGCCGCCCACCACCTGTACGCGACCGCCGGGTTCGAGCTGACCCTCTCCCGCCCGGCCCACAAGTTCGGCCTGGACACCGTGGAACAACGGATGGAACTCCGCCTCTGACCACCCGCCGCCAGCCTGCCCGCCGCCGTCAGCCGGACCCGCGGGTACAGCTCCACCGCTCACCCCGCCAGCCAACCGGCCCACCGGCCGGGGCGGCTCCCCGACGGCGATCTCGTGCACCGTCCAGCCGGGATCCCCGGCGAGCCGGTCCCGGAGCGCGCCGGCCGACGGCCGCGCGGACTCCGCCGCCCCGACCAGGTGGACGTAGTCCCGCTGCCGCACCCGGTCCTGGGCGCCAATCTGACGGGAGGCACGAACACCCGTCTCCCGCCGAGTAGGGCGTGCTTGTCGGCGCCCCCTGGACGGCTGCCTGTTTCGACCAGCAACCGCTCTACGAATATGACTGATTGGGACCGTTGACCGGATGACGTGGCATCCGCCGCGACACGCCCCCGCGGCCTGATTCGGCCGCCTACGGTGGGACACCCGCTCACATACTCACGTGCGACAAGCGATCACCAGGTTTGATCGCAGTTTCGCCAGGCCACAAACCGGCCGCATGCTCGGGGCCGGAGCGTCCGTCCTGGCGGGCGGGCCTATCCACCGCAGACGGCTCCAGAGCCGCAACCTCCGACGCTCCGGGCCACGCCATCGACCCGTCGGCAGAGCCCTCGAGCAACATAAGCGTTGCCCTCGGAAGGGCACGGGAGCCCCACCGACTTCCACGTCGGTGGGGCTCCCGCTCAGCGTCGGCGAACACTCAGGAGCGTCCCGCGCTCGGGAAGTAGGAAGCGATCTGCGGCCTCCTCCTATCCCGCTGGCGCGGGCTGGTGACCCTCCGCCACGGAAACGAACACGGGAGCGCGGAGCTTTCCGTGCTCCCGCAGGAACAGTCCTGAGGAATGGATCAATGTACTAGGAGTCAGGCCCGCGAGGAACGATGGTCGCGAATCGCTGCTCGATCTCTGTGTCCGAGAGATCCCCTCCGATGGCATGCCATCTCGCGAGTCGGCGGGCTTCCATCAACGACATATCAAACGCGTCGTGCATGCACCCGACCACGGCAAACGCCACGGCTCCCATGTCGTCTCTCGGGCCGATCTCCGAGATCAGGAGATGCAGGACCCCGATAACCGATCCATCACGACTCCATCGCTCCTGAAGGGTTAGAGCTACCTCTTCCCTTTTCGCTCGATATTCCTCTTGATTCATGTCATCCCTTCGGCCGCATAAAGCAGACAGCCGGCTCCGAACATCGCATCGCCCTTCCGCCCCATGCCTGCCCTCAATTCACACCCACTAGGGCAGCAAGCCCGGGAGAAGGAGAAGGCCAGCGGGCTGGGTAGACAGCGGCCACGTCTTCACCCGGCCCGACGGCCACCCCATCGAACCCGCCACCCTCACCCGACACTTCAACGCCCTACTCCGCCGCGCCCGCCTCCGCCAGATCCGCTTCCACGACCTGAGGCACTCGACCGCGACCCTCTTCCTGGGACAAGGCGTCGAACTCGTCGTCATCAAGGAACTCCTCGGCCACGCCCACATCGGCGTCACCGCCACCGTCTACGCCCACGTCCGACTCCGCCTCCAGCGCGACGCCATAGACCTCCTCGGCAACGCCCTCCGCGACCCCGCCCAGCCCGCCATCCAACCCGACGGCGACGACGAACCACCACTTTGTGCAGCACCCGTCCGCTGACCTTGCCGTCAACTACTGCCGTCAGACCATGCTGAAGCCCCACCAGGCACTACCTGGTGGGGCTTCAGATCTGCATCGGTAGATTCATGCCCGGTGACGTTGGCGGGGATTTCTCCCCGATGCGCACAACGGCCAATCCTCGCAATTCAGTCGGCGAGCGCGTTCCTATGAGATGAGAGGGATCTCCGGAACCCCAGATGCGTCCACCTACTTCTTGCAGGGTGTCGCCATCAAGGTTCGGAACGCCGACCCTGCCGCCCGGTTTGGTGAGATCGGTCCCGGCCCCCTTTGAGTAGACCTCGAAACGAGGGCTGCAGTCGCTGTTGTGAACGAGGACCGGCGTCACACCAGCCCATAGTACGAGCGGCGCCGCTCCGCTCAGAGTGGGTGCTCAGAAAGCGCCGGGGCGCCTATCGACATCAATTCGACAGGCGCCCGCTAATTGCAGAATCCCGAACTGGTGAATCCTAGTACACCTGGGCCACCGAAATCGAAATCGTTCGCGCAATCACTTCCACAGTCATTGGCCCTACGATGATCAGTCGAGCAACATCCGGGAATCCAGAGTGTCGGCGACCGAGCCTTTCGAGCCCATGCGGCCAGGAGGGTTCGGCCCCCGGGATGCACTCCACCGTCATTTCATCAACGAAGGAGGCGTCCATTTCGAGCAGGTTCTCGGCAAATATGCCAACGATTCCAGTTAGTGAGATCACCACATCTGGACGATCTACACCGTTCCGAAGGGATACGTCGACACGCCCGCCTGGACATGAAGAATCGACCTGCACTCTCTCGATGAAGCAACCATTAAATCCGTCAAGGAAATTGGCGGCTCGCTCGCAGGTAACTCTGAAGTCACTACTCGCACCCAAGATACTCTCCATGATCGTGTGATTGAGTCTTCTCGCCGTTCTGATCCCAGCGCTGAGGATAGTTTTTCTGATTCGGCCCAGGATCAACCACCGACGTGCGCGTCACCCGGCCATCTTCCAAGCGAATCGTCAGCTTACTCTTGTCGCCACCGAGATATGTGGCGTACTTCTCGGAGATGGCTTGCAGTTCAAATCCATTTCGCGCCAGTACAGCCTCCGCGTCAGACTGACTCATTCCAGAGAGGTCTGGCAGGCGTGAAACATCCGGTGCACCGTCGTCGTTATGAACCAGGATTGGAGTCCCACCCGCAAGTACATAGTACGTGTGGAGGTTGGCAACGGTGAGGTTATAGGCAGACTGCGGGCTTGTTCGGTAGTTGTGGACCTGAAGGACCGTCGCGGTCTCGCCGTCTGCAGTCCGCAGGCGGTCACCAGCCTTGAGCTCGCCGGCACTTGTCCAGCGTTGAGTCGTCTCATCCCAGTAAGGGTGATTCTGGGTGGAGGTGATCGCAGAGCTCTTGGATGGATCGGAGGGGTCGCCGACAGCCAGGTCGGTGAAGTCGCGGTCGTACGACCCGACGATGGTGTCCGTGACTGATTCGGCGTTCGTCGCACCAGTCTCCGGGTCTGTCGCGATGACCCTATCGCCGGCCTTCAGGTCACCGATGGGCTTGGCGGTGCCGTCAGCTAGAAGGACTCGTGTGTCGGGTGCGAAGCTGTTAGGGCTCTTGCACCCACGTGGAATGCTCGGGTGGTCGGCTTCCGGGAAGGCTTCCTTGGCCAGGGCCTCCGCTCCTCGCATAGCCATCTTGGCCTTGTTGTAGCCGACAAGGTTGAGCATGGTGTTGACGCAGGCTCGTGCTGAGCCGTGAGCGCAGTCGATGGCATCGTTCACACCGGTGACCTCACCCACGAAGTGGGTGATGGCGGCCCAGGTGGTATTGATATTGCGCTTCTGCTCTTCGGATGTCCAAGAGAGGGCTGGCTTGTTGCTCTTGGCGTTGAAGTGGAGCGTGTTGTGCACGAGGAGCGGCTTTTGCCCCGGGAGGCCGTAGACGGCATCCACGTGCGCATCCCAGCCGTCGTGCCCGTCAGGGGTCCAGTACTCGGTGAGGTTGTGCGAGACCTTGCTACCGAAACCGCCGACTTCGCCGTCAGGACGGAGCCCGCTCGGATCGCTGAGGTTGACGGGGTCGTTGTTGCTGTAGGCGTATCCGTTCCACTGTTGCGGGGACGCGAGGTCGAGGATCGGGTCGGGGCTGAGGAAGCGCCCGGTGGTGGGTTGGTACTGGCGTGCTCCGAGGTTGGTCAGGCCGGTGGTGTCGTCCTTGGTGCCGCCGACGAAGCCCTTGCTGCCCACCCACGCGGTGGTGCCGGGCTGGGTGCCACGGGGGCTTCCGAACGGGTCGGTGGGGCGTCGGGTGATGGTCTGGTTGGTGTCGGTGTTGACCTGGACGCCGTTGGTTCCGTGCGGGTCGGCGGCCTGGATCAGGACGGTGCCTCCGCCGATGGGGGCGGTGACGCGGGTGTAGGTGAGGCCGCCGGGCGCCGCGATGGACCGGGTGTTGGTCGTGGAACCGCTGGCCGTGTCGAGGGTGAGCTCGTCGGTGGGCAGGTTGAGTGTCGTCTTGCCGGGGTTGCGGCGGATGAGCTGGTTGCCGTCGGCGTCGTAGAGGTAGGTGGTGGCGCCGGCCTCGCCGGTCTTGGTGAGGGAGTCGAGCTTGTCCTCGCCGTTCCAGACCAGGGTGGTGGTGCCGCTGGTATCGGTGGTGGAGGTGGTGCGGCCCTTGGCGTCGTACTGGTAGGTGACGGCCTTGGTGCCCGCGGGCCCGCTGGTGGTGGAGGTCAGGAGGGCGTGGGGCCCGCCGGTTCCGCCGCCGGTGTTGGGGGCGTTGGTGGGGCTGTTGGCGGTCCTGGCGGCTCCGAAGGTCTGGGTGGTGGTGGTGTCGTTGAGGCTGTTGCCGGTGGTGTCGTGCTGGACGAGGCTGGTGCGGTTACCGGTCGCGTCGTAGCTGTAGGTGTTCCAGTACGGTGCGGGGCCACCGACGGTGCGCCCGCCGGGGCTGACGGTGGCCGGGCCGTCCTTGTTGATGCAGGCGCCGGTTCCGGGCACCTTGCTGGAGCTGCCGGTTCCGTGGACGGTGCCGACGGAGTCGGTCCAGTCCGCGATGGTTGAGGTGCCACCGGTGTCGGTCCAGGCGTTGGTGAGTCGGCCCAGGTAGTCGTAGGTGAGGCACTGGGTGTCGGTCGCCGCGGCGTCCTGGATGTTCGAGATCGAGGTGATCCGGCCGGACGGCATGTAGGTGTAGCTCGTCTGGTTGACGGAGACGGTGTTGACCTGTCGGTCGATGAAGGAGTTGATGAGTCGGCCGGTGGCCCAGTCGTACTGCTGGGTGGAGACGACCTGTGCTCCGTAGCTGCCGGCGGTCGTGCGGACGGGCCGGGAGAGCGCGTCGTACTCGACCTTCGTGATGACCGACTTGCCGCGGCTGGTCGCCGAGGTGACGAGACCGGTGACCGTTCGGCCGTAGCTGACGGTCTCGGCCGGCAGGCCGCCGGCGGCGGGGAGGCCGACCTTGGTCAGCGAGCCGTTGACGTCGCTGTAGGTGTTGGTGTTGGTGTAGGTGCCTGCCAGTGCGCCTTCGGCGGAGGGGATGGTGACGGAGGTGCCGAGCGGACGGTAGGCGGTGTCGTAGTCGGTGACCGCCTTGGTGTAGGCCGCGCCGCCGGCTCCGCCGACGTAGCGGGTGGAGGAGGTCTGCTGGCCCTTGACGATCGTGTCGTAGGTCCAGGACGCCAGTTGGTTCGCCGGCGTGACGCTGCCGTTGTACATGCCGGTCTTGCGACCGAGCAGGTCGTAGGTGAAGGCGAGGGTGTTGTTCTTGGCGTCGGTGGTGTGGTCGATGCGGGAGTTGGCGTCGTAGAACGTCTGGGTGAGGCCGGTGTCCGGGTCGGACCCGGAAGTCTGCCGCCCCCGCAGGTCGTAGGTGTAGTTCCAGGTGTTGCCGCTGCTGTCGGTGTGCCGGGAGGCGAGGCCGCCGGGTGTGTAGTCGTAGGTGGTGACGTCGGCGTCGGCGGAGTTGCCGGTCGCGGAGGAGGTGCGGTACTGCCACACGGCGGTGGCACGGCCCCGGGCGTCGGTGACGGTCGAGGTCGGGGTCGCGCCCGCGGGCGGGGTGACGTCGGTACGGTCCGCACCGGGGTAGTTGGTACTGGTCGCCCACTGGGGGTTGCCGTAGGAGCGGAACTCCGAGCGCAGCACCCGGCCTGCGCCGTCGTAGGTGTTCCAGGTCTGGCTCGGTACCTGGCCGTCGCCCTGCGGGATGAACACCGATTCGGTGGGGAAGGCGGTGCCCTCGTAGTACGGGTTGGAGGTCTTGATGACCCACCCGTGGGTGTCGTAGGCGGTGTCGGTGATCAGGCGCCCGGTCGGGTAAGCGGCGCTGGTGCTCTGGCTCTGACGGGGGCGCCCGAGTCCGTCGAGCAGGTCGATGGACGCGGAGTAGGTGCGGCCGTCGTCGGTGATCGTCTCGGTCTTGGTCGCAGCCGGTCCGGACGCTCCCCTGACGGTGTAGGTGAACTTCTTGGTCGGGTTGTCGGTGGTCGGCCGGTCCGGTGCCCACACAGCGGTGGCACGGCCAAGCGCGTCGTACTGGATGGTGGTCACGCGGCCGTTGGTGTCCCGGCTGGTCAGGGGTGAGCCGCGGCCGGGGTCCTGGGTGACGGTCGTCGTCCAGTCCGCCCCCAGCGGTCCGGTGCTCCGGACCTCGGTGGGCAGAGTGCCCGAGGCCGGCGTGACGGCGACGGTCGTGACAGCAGGGGTGACGGAGGGGGCGCTCACCTGGGCGCCGGTACGGTCGTAGGCGGAGCCGTCGGTCGTCGCGGTCGTCAGGGGCCGACCGTAGACGTCGAACGTTCCGCTGAGGCTCTGGACGTAGACGGGGTTGCCCGCCTGGTCGAAGTGGTCGAGGACCTGGGCGCTGGTCTGGTCGCCGGTTGCGCCCGCCTGCCCGAAGGGCCTGCCGTCGTAGAGCGTTCGGCTGCCGGTGACCGTGTTCGAGGCCGACGGCACGGTGCCGCACGTGCCCTGAACGGTGACGACCTCGGAGGCCAGCATGAGGCGCTGGGGGTTGTCGCTGGTCGCGTAGCTCGTGGTGGTGCAGGTCTCGGGGGTGGCTGCGGTGCCGTCTCCCTTGTCGTCCACCTGGGTCAGGCGATTGCCGTGGACCGGGTCGGAGGTCTCGACGGCGGTGGTGGTGCGCCAGCTGCCGTCGGCCAGCTTGGCCTTGGCGATCTTGGTGGTCTGTGAGTCCGCGTAACGGGCGTAGATCGTCGGCGCGCCCGCGCTCTGGGTGTGGCTCGCGGTGACCTGCTGCCCGTTGTAGGTGCTTCCGGAGACGGCCTGGACCGTGCCGCCGGCCTGGTCGTAGATCTCGGTCGCGACGAGTCGGCCGCTGAGCCAGTCGTCGTCGGTGACGGTGCCGCCGAGGGGGCTTTCCACCTTGACGCTGCGCCGGGTGCCGTCGGCGCGGTAGTCGCCGTCCATGCCGCGCAGGAAGGTGGCGGTCTGCTGGGTCTTCGGCGCCTCGCTGACCGATCCGCTGCCGGTGGCCACGGTCACCGACAGGTAGCCGCGGTAGTCGTTCCAGGTACGGGTCTTGGGGTCGGTGAACTCGGCGTCGTTGCGGTGCCAGGCGGCACCCCCGTTGTAGGTGTACTCGGTGGTCTTGCCGATGGAGGGGGTGGAGACGAGGTCCTGCTCGGTGACAGCCTTGACCAGGGGCTTGTTGAACCAGTCGTTGACCGGGTCGGGCGAGGACTGGCCCGGCAGGTACCACTTCACCGGCATGCACGCCATCGTGTTGCCGTCCTCGGAGGCCGGCATGTGCTTGTTGACCCGGGAGCATTCAGGGTCGCTGTAGATGACGTTGATCCGTCCGCCAGTCTCGGTTGTGATGCCCTGGATACGCGGGCGCACGAACATCGGCGCTGCCGGGACGAGGCCGTCGACGCGGTTGGCCAGCATCACGTAGCTGAACGTGACCGGCGGCAGGCTGATCGGGGCCTGCCCGTTGGAGCCCGTGCGCTGGACGGAGTCGAGCTGCAGGGTGCGCTTGGTGCCGTCGCCGGGGTCCGCGAGGGACTGGGACAGCGCCCAGGTGTCGACGTCTCGGTAGGCGGAGCCGATGAGGACCTGGGTAGTGATGGCGGTCAGGCGCTTGGTGGTGAAGAACGTCGGCGCGTAGTTCGAGCAGGTTCCAGATCCGGTGCAGATCTGGTCGATCGGCACGTCGGGCCAGGCGTCGGCGTTGGCCGCGGTGCGCTGGTCCTCCGCGCAGGTGATCGCGCCGGAGGCCTTGCAGCGTTCGTCGACCTTGAAGACGATCTTGGCGGCCGGGTTCGCGCCGCCCTTGGCGGCCTTCTGATCGTCCAGGCGCTGGCCGTAGCCGATCTCCTGGAGGTAGGCGGCCCGCTGGTAGTCGGCGAGGGTGCCGTTGCCGTTGTTCTGGGCTCCGCCACGGGTGTACTTGTTGCCCTCGACGGCGTACTTGTACGTGGTCAGGTTGCCGTGGGTGTCGACGACATAGTCGAGTTGCCAGCGCCAGGCCATCTGACACCAGGAGTTCTTGCCCGCAGCGGAGCTGTAACAGGGGTCTCCGGTGTTGGGCGAGTAGACCGGGGTGGTCAGGACCGAGTTGGCGGCCGGGTCGCTGCCGTCGCCGTCGGGGAGGTGGTTGCGGCCGAAGTAGTACTGGGTTCCGTCGGGAGTGGTGACCCGCCAGTACTCCATGTCGCGGTAGTCGGTGTCGCCGGCGGCCTTCGGGGCGCCGGTGAGCTGCTCGATCTTGGAGCCGTCGTCGCTCTCGAAGTGCCAGACTCCGGTGGCGTCGTCCCGCACGATGGCGCCCGAGTGGCCGGCCAGGGAGATGGTGGCGTTCTGCCCGCCCCAGCACTGGTCGGCCGAGCCGGTGATGCCGGCCTTGTCGCAGCCGCGGTAGGACCGTTCGATGTAGCCGGGCTCGTAGCCCCAGCCGTCACCGATCCACGACGACTGCGAGTTGGTCGCGGACGTCTTGCCGTCCACGGCCGCCGAGTTGTAGCCCAGGGCCACGGCGGGGACGGCTCCGCCGAGGGAACCGGGCACCTGGAGCGGGTAGTTGTAGGTGAAGTTGCCGGCGTTCGACCCGGCCTTCCAGGCCGAGGACGGCGACAGCGGTGTCGCGGCGTAGCTGCCCATGGCGCCCGACGGCGAGGGCGTCGGCGCGATGACCACAGGGCCGCCGGTGCCACTGGTACCCGTTCCGTCACCAGTCGTCGTCCGGACAGACGCCTGCGCTGCCGTGTAGGAGGCCTTCACTGCACCGCTCTGCACACCGCTGGACGCGGTGGCAGGAGGAAGGGTGACGTCCGCGGTGATTGTGCCGGACGCGCCGGACTTCACCGGGACCGGAGTCTGCGTACGGCACTCAGGGCGTTCCGGTGTCGTCAGCGAGCAGGCCGGCAGGGCGACCAGGCCGGCCCGGTCGGACCATCCGTGGGCCTGCAGAGCCTTGAGGTCCAGGGTGACGCGCGCCTCGCGCCCGTTACCCGTCGTCGGCGCGTCGGCGTCGGTCAGCGCCACCAGCGGGCCGGTGACGCCTGCGGCCTTGCCCTTCTCCTGTGCGGCGACCTCGACCTTGACCGTGTGCGCGCTCTCGCCCGCGCCGGCTCCGGGCGAGACCCGGACGGCCAGGTTCCCGGCCTTGACCCCCGTCGCGCCGCCGGAGGCGGGCGACGCTCCGCCGGTCGCCCTGCGGGCGGCCTCGGCTTCGGCGCTGTCGGGCCCCAGCGTGACCGTCGCGCTGCCCGTGACAACGGGTGCCGCGAGCTCCGGCTTCCAGTCGGCCGGCTTGTCGACGGCCTTGCCCGTCGACTGGGCGTCATGCCCCTTCACCGAAGCGGTGGCACCGCCCAGAGGGGTCTGCGGAGGAACCCACACATCCCCCTCCGGCGCCGGGTACGTCCAGGCCACCGCGGGCGGCACGGCCAGCCCGGTCATGGCCAGGGCGAGGACCGTCGCCACCGCAGGTGACCGCCATCGGCCTCTTGTCGTCTTCGTCCCAGCCCGTTTCCGGGCAGGCCAAACCCCCACCGTGCGTCCTTTCGAGGATTGTCGACACAGCGTCATGTAGGCAGAGCTGTGCCCTTGCTGGGCGTGACACTATGTGAGGCCTCGGACACATCGCCAGGTTGTTCGATCGCCATGCATGAGAACTTTGTAAAGCCTTGACCATTCGCATCGGAACCATCCGGACATGTCTCCCCAATACGGCAATGCGTTTGACCTATCCGCAGCTCAGGCCGCATCGTTCCGACCCGAACGCAACACCCAGACAGGGGTGGCGCATCGGGAGGGGAGCGCAAACCAGGCATGTCCAACACTTCACGCACACTTCCACCCACACCACCACCGCCATCGATACGAGGGCGGCGGGCGGTCCGCCTCGCCGCCCTGGGCGCCAGCTGCGCCCTGAGTGTGAGTCTGCTGGCCGCACCCGTCGCGCTCGCCGCCGGAACCGCTCCCCCACCCCCGCCCTCGCATGGGCCGACCGGTCCGATCCCGCCGCTGGTGCCGCCGACGCCGGGCCCGGCCCGCACGCCCGTGCAGCAGGCGATGGTCGACGCCGTCACCAAAGCGAAGTCGACGGGCAAGGCGGTGGTCGTGGACACCATGACCAATGAGGTGTCCAAGACCCTCGCGAACCCGGACGGCACCCTCACCACCACCGACAACGCCCAGGCCGTGCGCACCAAGCAGAACGGGGCGTGGGCCGACCTCGACCCGACCTTGCGCCCGAACTCCGACGGCACGCTGAGCCCCGCCGTCGCGAGCACCGCGCTGGCCTTCTCCGGCGGCGGCAGCGGCCCGATGGCGACCGTGTCGACCTCCGACGGCAAGCGGCTCTCGTTCGGCGCGCCGTTCACTCTGCCCAAGCCGGCCCTGGACGGGGCGACCGCGACCTACGCGAACGTGCTGCCCGGGGTCGACCTCCAGCTGACCGTGCTGCCCATCGGGGGGTGGCGCGACGTGATCGTGGTCCGTACTCCCGAGGCGGCCGCGAACCCTGCGCTGAAGACCCTGCGGTTCCCGATCACCGCCCAGGGCCTGACGGTGACCTCCGACCCCCAGGGGCACATCGACGTCAAGGACGACAAGGGAACGTTGCGGTTCCGCTCGCCCTCGCCGCTGCAGTGGGACTCCTCCACCACCCCGGCGGCGTCCGCTCGCGTGTCGAAGAGTGTGAAGGCCTCCTTCGCCGCCGCACCTGCCGCCCCAGCTGCCGACTCCGTGCCCACCGCGGGCGTGCGGTCCTCCGCCGAGGAACCGGGTGACGGGGCGAACGTAGCCTCGATCACGACCAAGGTCACCTCAGCGGCGGTCGAGCTGACGCCGAACCAGGACGCTCTCGGTTCCGGCACCGGCCCGTGGTACCTCGACCCGTCCCTGGTCGCGACGAGTTCGGTCCAGGGCTCGGTGGAGGTCCAGGAGAACCACAAGACGGCGGAGAACTTCAACAAGAAGAACAACCTCGCCACCGGCTTCTGCGGCTACCACAGCAGCGACCCCAACCTCGACTGCGGCAGCGAGGGGCGCCAGCGCGCCTACTTCCAGTTCGGCATCAACCCCGCGCTCTACACCAAGCCGGGCGGGGCCGAGAGCCCGCCGACCATCTTCACCTCCACCCTCAACGCCCAGGTCACCAGCGCCTCCAGTGCCGGGACGGACACGCCGTTCGAAGTGTTCTCGGCGCCCAAGCCGATCCACGAGCACACCAGCTGGAACGACCAGCCCTGCGGCACCAACGGCGTCATCGTCATGGAGAACTGCCCTGCCGTCAACGGGCAGCGGCTCACCGGCACTGGCCCGCTGGCCATCGACGTGACCGACATCATGAAGCAGGCCATCGCCGGCCAGTGGCCGTGGTGGACCGCCGCCATCGCCCCGCAGACCAACGAGTGGGACCAGACGTTCCGCCACTACATCGCCAACAACCCCTATATCACCACCACCTACGACATCGCCCCCACCGTCTGGTGGACGCGAGCCACCCCCACCCCCGGGTTCGCGAGCGACAACAGCTCGGCACCGTGCACCACCGGCGGCGCCCATCCCTGGGACAACCCGGGCTGGATCGGCAGCAACCAGAACATCTACCTGACCGCTAACAGCTACTCCCCCGCCGGCATGTCCCTGTACACGAGCTACCGGATGTGGGACGACAACGACGCCAACTTCTCCTTCACCGACGGACGCTGGGGCGGCAGCTACAACAACCCCGCCGAGTCCGTCACGCCGGGGCCGCTGTCCGACGGCCACCAGTACGGCTGGTACGCCCAGTCCGCCGACGGCACCCTCAGCTCGCCCGGCAGCGGCTGGTGCTACTTCCGCGTCGACCGGACCAACCCCCGCGTCAGCATCAGCTCCACCGACTTCCCGCCGTCCGGGACCCCGAACCCGAACCCGGCCAAGTACATGAACGACTGGGGCAGGTTCACGGTCAACGCCGAGGACCCGGCCCCCGGCCCCGGCCTGCGGGCCTCCGGTGTCGCCTGTGTGCGGGTGAGCACCGACCCGACCCCCGTCGTCGGCTGGAAGTGCGGCCAGAACGACACCCTCGCCCCCGGACAGCCGTACGACTACCAGGCGAAGCAGTGGGGCACCAACACCCTGTACGCGTGGGCCATGGACAACGCCGGCAACTACAGCCAGCCCGCGATCTACAACTTCTACGTGCCGTGGAAGCCCGGCACCCAGCCGCTGTTCGGCGACGTCACGAACGACCAGAAGCCGGACATCGTCCTCGCCGACAAGAACGGCGACCTGCGGATCATCGGCGGCGGCGCGGACCCGTCGACCTCGCTGGCGGCTCCCGCCGCAGCCGCCCCCGGCAGCCGCGAGTTCGGCACCACGTGGGCCGACTTCCAGATCAGCCACCACGGCACCTTCGCCGTCGGCCAACCGGTCGACCAGCTCGTCGCCCACTACAACAAGGACAAGACGCCCCAACTCAAGGACGTCATGTACCTGATCCCCAACGACGGCACCGGCCGCTTCGGCACGCTGACCCCGTCCGCACTGAACCGCCCCACCACCTGCACCACCTACGGAACCGGCAAACCCTGCCCTGCCTACACGCAGAAGGTCTGGAGCAACGTCTCCCAGGTCGTGGCCATCGGTACCCCCGAGGGGGAGGCCATCGGCGGTGAGCCCGGCCACCCGGACCACAAGGTCATGATGACCCAGACCTCCCTGCTCACCGTGGAGAACAACAGCCTCTACCTCTTCCAGCCCAACGGGCTCGCCGAGGGCCTCGACACGGCGACGCTCATCCCGACCGCGAGCGGCAACTGGTCGGACTTCGAGATCCTCACGCCCGGTGCCGCCAACGGCGCCACGACGATGCCGGGGGCCACGGACCCGACGTACCAGACCACCGTCTGGGCCCGTCACCGCACCAACGGCAACATCTACGCCTACCCGCTGTCCTGGAAGGCCGACGGCACCGTCGACTACTCTGCCCTCACCAAGCCGGACGCCGGCACGCCGATCCTGACCGGCGCCAACTGGACGGTCACCGCCCAGCCGCTGGTCGGTGCCGCCGACCTGAACAACGACGGCTACCCCGACCTCTGGGCCATCAACACCAGCAACGCCATCACCGTCTTCCCCGGCAAGAGCAGCACCGGCACGAAGAACAAGGTCGACGGCTTCGACAGCTGGAAGTTCCTCGGCTACTCCGACGCCAGCACCTCCCTTCACCCCAACCTGGCCTCCTCTCAGTGCATGGACGCCTGGGGCGGCCCCCGGGACGGCGCGCCGCTGGCCATCGGCAGCTGCTGGAACACCGTGAACCAGAGGTTCAACCTCAGCACGGACGGCACCATCCGGGCCGGCTCCTACTGCGTCTCCACCGTCGGCAACGCCAACACCAACGGCACCCAGCTCTCCCTCGCCACCTGCGACGGCAGGCCCACCCAGCAGTGGAACGTCCGACCGGACGGCCGCATCATCAACCAGACCACCATCACCGGCGGCGACCCCAACACCGGGCGCTGCATCGAGCTGAACAACTGGCACACCGAACAGGGCACCCGGCTCGACATCTGGGACTGCCCGGGCCTCTTCGACAACAGCCGCTGGACCCTCCAGCCCGAACGCACCCCGTAACCCGTCAGCCACCTCATGAGATGAACTGAAGTGCTACCCCGCGGGGCGGGGCTCCGAGGAAGTCCGGAGCCCCGCCCCGCAACCGATTCATCCTGGCCACGTTTCGGGCGACCAGCAATGATTCACCATCGACTCGGATCGGGATTTTCCCATTCCGAATCTCACGGTGATTAATAGGTGACGTGCGGAGGATGTTCGAGATAGCTTCTCCGTGTACCCAGACCGCCAAGGGCTCCGAGTACCCGGTCAGGAAGGGCGCCTCACCGGCCGAGGAGCAGGTCTGCACACGGGTCAGGGGCGGTGCGATACCTCTACAGGTGTCGCACCGCCCCTACGGACTTCGAAGGGTTCAACCGTGTTCTTCACAAGCGGAAATTCCCACGATGACGACGGCGAAAGGCCATTCCCGAAGGAAGTCCTCGAAAGCCTCGGCAGGCCGGTCGCCGATCTCGCACGGATTGACGACTCCTGGATGTGGAATATCGACAGGGGAGCCACCGATGGGACTCCGATAATGG
Source organism: Kitasatospora sp. NPDC059827 (assembly GCF_042731675.1). Classification (NCBI taxonomy): domain Bacteria; kingdom Bacillati; phylum Actinomycetota; class Actinomycetes; order Kitasatosporales; family Streptomycetaceae; genus Kitasatospora; species Kitasatospora sp. NPDC059827. The sequence goes on from NZ_JBHWIV010000022.1 coordinate 59,081, forward strand.
TCGAGATCGCCTATACCAGGTCTTCCCTCCCCGTCGCTGCGGTGGAAACCATCCGACCCGTTCCCGGGAAGGACGCGCCACCGCCGCGGATGCATCACGAGGCGTCCGCCGCCAGATTCATTGCTCAGGCTCTGTGGGCGGCGGGCGAACACACCGGACTGCGCATGCCGCAGCTCATGGAGAGGGTTCTACGGGACGTCACGGCCACGCCTGCAACGGATACCGAGCTCGTTGTCCAGGGCGAACGCCTGGCCGGTCGAGCGCTGGCCTACAAGGGCCACACGTCTGTCATGGCACTCACTGGCGACGTGCTGATCGTCTGTTCGGTGTCCCCCGCTGTGAGCGGCGTACCGGAGCTGAGGTGGACCACGACGCCCCCGAGCGCGAACCATCCGGTCCCGCGCAGCTCGTCGTGATCGAGTAGCAGCGCCGGCCGCGTCTGAGTACGCGTACTCAGGCGGGGAGGGCTGCGGCTGCCGGAGCATGGGGCCTGCGTCCGGCGGTGGCTCCGAGGTTCCACGGGTCATTGCGGGCGGCCGGGTCCTTGTCCTCCCACCAACCCCTGCCACGGAGTCCCTTTCATGCGTACCGACCTCCTGCTGCGCTCGGCCGTGCCCGCGACCGCGGCGCTCGCCCTTCTGCTGAGTGCCTGCGGGCCGGACCAGAGCGGTGCGGACGCCCCCGTCGCCGGGCCGTCGTCGGCCGCCTCGGCGGGAGGGACGGCCGGCACGACCGCGCCGGCCGTCACATCTGCGGCCTCCGACCCCGCTCAGCCGGGGTCGAGTCCGAGCCAGAGCGCCATCGCGGGCGGTCGCTTCGCGGGGGCCCCGGCGATCGGGGCGAAGGCCCAGGGCACCTATCACGACGGTGACAAGGGCGACATCTCGCTCAGCATCGCCCCGACGAGCGTGGTCAAGGGCGACATCGGTGACCTGGCCAAGTTCCTCAAGCCGGAGGACATGACCGGGAAGACGCCGTACTACGTGAACGTCACCTACACCCACACCGGTGGCAACGGGATCTTCGAGCCCTACTTCAACCGGCAGCTGCGGGTGATGGTGAGCGACACCGCCCAGGCCCGCAAGGTCGACCTGCTCAGCAGCTTCCCGAAGTGCGAGAGCGACGTCCCGAAGGGCGGCAAGGACTTCGTCAAGGGGCAGAGCGAGCACGAGTGCGCGGTCTACCTGGCGCCGAGCGACAAGCCGCTGACGAACCTGCTGTGGATCGACAAGGACGGCAAGCCCCTCGCCTGGAAGGCGGGCTGACAGCAACGCGGGAGGCCGCGGCTGCTCTCCGGTAGCGGATCGCCGCCGCCCGCGGGGGGAACGGACCGCGTGCGGGGCCGGTTCAACTCCGGGCCGCCGGGCGGCTGTTCTGGACGGATGCGCCTGGAACCGGGTGCCCGCTGGACGGTTGTCAGGTCTGGTGGGGCGGGCCGGCGGGAAGAGTACTGACAACCGGATACGGGCCCGGCCGCAACTCCCCCACGAGCGCGACCGAGCCCCGACCGGCGACCGGGCCTGGGCGTGACTCCCCCCACGGAGCAACGGCCGGGCCCGTCGACTGTTCATCCGGCGACACGCAGCGTACATGTCATCTCTACCCAGCGCTACCTCACGGTCGACCGGGGCACCTCCGCGCGGTTCCTTACCGAAGCGTGACACGGCCGCCGGATCGGCCGTTCGCCGGGGCCGCGGGCGGTAGCGTCCCCGGTCATGAGGATTCTGGTCACCGGCGGCGCCGGGTTCATCGGTTCGGCCGTCGTACGGGCCCTCGCGGCGGCGGGCCACCGAGTCCGCGTCCTGGACGCGCTGCTGCCCGCCGTTCACCCCACCGGGGCGGTCCCCGCGCTGCCGGACGGCGTCGACTTCCGGCACGCGGACGTCCGGGACGCGGAGGCCGTCGAGGCCGCGCTGGCCGGGGTGGACGCGGTCTGCCACCAGGCCGCCATGGTCGGGCTCGGCCTGGACCTCGACGACGCGCCCGCCTACGCGGGCTGCAACGACCTGGGCACCGCCGTCCTGCTCGCCGCCATGGCCCGGGCGGGGGTGCGCAGTCTCGTCCTCGGCGGGTCGATGGTGGTCTACGGCGAGGGCCGCTACCGCTGCCCCGAGCACGGGGAGGTCTCCCCCGGCCCCCGGCACCCCGGCGAGTTGGACGCCGGACGCTTCGAGCCGCCCTGCCCCGAGTGCGGCGCCGGCCTGCGCCCCGGGCTGGTCGCCGAGGACGCCCCGGCCGACCCGCGCAACGTGTACGCCGCCACCAAGCTCGCCCAGGAGCACCTGTCCGGCGCCTGGGCCCGCGCCTGCGGGGGCCGGCTCCTGACGCTGCGCTACCACAACGTGTACGGGCCGGGGATGCCGCGCGACACCCCGTACGCGGGGGTGGCCTCGCTGTTCCGCTCGGCGCTGGCCCGGGGCGAGGCGCCGCGGGTGTTCGAGGACGGCGGGCAGCGCCGGGACTTCGTCCACGTCCGGGACGTCGCGGCGGCCAACCTGGCCGCGCTCACGGCGGTCGGCGACCGGGCCCCGGGCAGCGTGCGGGCGTACAACACGGGCAGCGGCGAGGTCCGGACGGTCGGCGAGATGGCCGGGGCCCTGGCCGCCGCCCACGGCGGGCCGGCGCCGGTGGTGACCGGGCAGTACCGGCTCGGGGACGTCCGGCACATCACCGCGGACTCCGCGCGGCTGCGCGCGGAGCTGGGCTGGCGGGCCCGGGTGGGCTTCGCCGACGGCATGGTGGAGTTCGCGGCGGCGGCACAGCGGGCCTGAGCGGACCCGGTCGGGTCGGCCCCCGGAGGCGCTCAGCCCCGGGCGGCCGGCAGGACGATCTCGAAGCAGCAGCCCCCGGCGACGTTGCGGACCCGGGCCTGTCCGGCGTGGGCCTCCACGATGCCCCGGACGATGGCCAGCCCGAGTCCGGCGCCGCCCTCGCCCCGTTCCCGGGCGCCGCCCGGTCCGGCCGGCGGCGGGGTGCGGGCGGCGCTGCCGCGCCAGCCCGTCTCGAACACCCGGGGCAGGTCCGGCTCCGGGATGCCGCCGCAGCCGTCGGTGACGGCGAGCACCACCTCGTCCGCCTCCCGGCGGGCGGAGACCGCGACCACGCCGTCCTCGGGGGTCGAGCGGATCGCGTTGACCAGCAGGTTGCCCAGCACCCGGGTGATCTCCCCGGAGTCCACCTCGACGGGCTCGGCGGCGACCGGCCCGCCCTCCAGCCGGACCCCGCGCTGCCGGGCCAGCGGGTGGGCCCCGGCGAGCGCCTCGTCGACGAGGTCGTACACGGACACCCGGGACACCGACAGGGCCAGCGCGCCCGCCTGGATCCGGGAGAGCTCGAAGAGGTCGTCGACCATCCCGGTGAGCCGTTCGACCTCGGTCCGCATCCGCCGCAGGTACTCCTCGGGGCGCTCGGCGACGCCGTCCTCCAGGGCCTCCGCCATGGCGCGCAGGCCCGCCAGCGGGGTGCGCAGGTCGTGCGAGATCCAGGCGATCAGCTCCCGCCGGGAGGTGTCCAGGGCCTGCGAGCGCGCCCTGGACTCGGCCAGCCGGGCACTGGTGGCGGCCAACTCGGCTCCGAGCTGCGCCAGTTCCAGGCCGAGCGGGCGCTCGGGCGCGGCGAACCCGGCCTCGCTGCCGACCGTCCGGGCGGCCGCGGTCAGCGCCCGGCTCCCGGCCACCACCTGGCGCCCGAGCAGCGCGGCGGTGGCCAGCGAGACCACCGCGGCCATCGCCAGCACCGTGATCACCACTCCGAGGTCGTGCCGGGACAGGAACATCGCCTGGGCCACCGCGAAGGTCCCGGAGGTGACCGCCAGCACCGTCACGGCGGCGACGCAGAACAGCGACAGCGCGAGCGAGCGGCGGCGCAGCAGCCGGACGGCCGCCCAGCCGAGCAGGCCCGCCCCGCCCGCGCCGAGTGCGGCGAAGAGCGCGATCAGCAGCAGGTCCTTCACGCCGGGCCGCCCTTCCGGCCGGTCCCCGCGCCCTCGGCCGGTGCCGGGTCGTAGCGGTAGCCGACGCCCCAGACCGTGGCGACCAGCCTCGGCGCGGCCGGGTCGTCCTCGATCTTCTCGCGCACCCGGCGCACGTGGACGGTCACCGTGGAGAGGTCGCCGAAGTCCCAGCCCCACACCCGTTCCATCAGCTCCTGCCGGGAGAACACCGTGTGCGGGTGCCGGAGCAGGAACGCCAGCAGGTCGAACTCCCTCAGGGTGAGCGCCAGTTCGCGTCCGCCCCGGTACGCCCGGCGGGCCTGCGGGTCGAGCGCGATGTCGCCCGAGACCAGCCGCCCACCGCCCGGCCCGTCAGGCCCGTCCGCCGCGTCCGCCGTCCCCGCCGCGCCCGCCCGGGAGCGGCGCAGCACCGACTGGACCCGCAGGACGAGTTCACGCGGGCTGAACGGCTTGGTGACGTAGTCGTCCGCGCCGAGTTCGAGCCCGAGGATCCGGTCCGTCTCGTCGCCCTTGGCGGTGAGCAGCACGACCGGCAGCTCGGCGCCGTCCGGGTCGGTGCGCAGCCGGCGCAGGATCTCCAGGCCGTCGATGCCCGGCAGCATGAGGTCCAGGACCACCAGGTCCGGGCGGGGGGCGGTGCGGGCCAGGGCGAGGCCCCGGGGGCCGTCGGCGGCGCGGTCGACGTGGTGGCCCGCGCGGGTCAGGTAGCCGGCGACGACCTCGGCCACCGTGGGGTCGTCGTCGACCACCAGGATGCGGCCGGGCCGGGTCACCGGAGCGGTGGTGGCGGCAGGCATCGGCCCGGCGGCGGGCGCCGGTGCGGCGGCGGTGGGGCTCTCGTTCACCTCGCCGAGGATACGAGCCGACGGCGGCCACCGGCGGCCACCCGGACGGCACGTCCGAGTTCCGTAAGATCCGCCGCGCGGCCCGGCGGCTCCCCGGCGGCTCCCCGGCGGCTCCCCGGCCGTCCCCGGCCGTCCCCCAGCCGTCCCCCGAACGGGGCGCACCGCCCCGACGTCGTACTTCCGTAAGGGCGCGGCTCGGCTCCGACGGCGCCGGGCGCGGTTAGCGTGACCGGCGTGACTCCTCCCCTCCCCCTCGCCCCGGTCGTCGACGTCGTACTGCCCTGTCTGGACGAGGCCGCCGCCCTGCCCTGGGTGCTCGGACGCATCCCGGCCGGCTGGCGGGCCGTCGTGGTGGACAACGGTTCGCGCGACGGCTCCGCCGAACTGGCCCGTTCGCTCGGCGCGACCGTGGTCGAGGAGCCCCGGCGCGGCTTCGGCGCCGCCTGCCACGCCGGGCTGCTCGCCGCCACCGCCGAGCTGGTCTGCTTCCTGGACTGCGACGGCTCGCTCGACCCCGCCCAACTCCCCCGGGTCACCGGACCGGTGCTGGCCGGTACGGCCGACCTGGTCCTCGGCCGCCGCCGACCCGCCACCGCCAGCGCCTGGCCGGTGCACGCCCGGCTCGCCAACGCCGTGCTGGCCCGGCGGCTGCGGGCCCGCACCGGCGCCCCGCTGCACGACCTCGGCCCGATGCGGGCCGCCCGGCGCGAACGGCTGCTGGCCCTCGGGCTCGGCGACCGGCGCTCCGGCTACCCGCTGGAGATGGTGCTCGCGGCCTCGGCCGCCGGGCTGCGGATCACCGAGACCCCGGTCGACTACCTGCCGCGCGCGGGCCGCTCCAAGGTGACCGGCACCCTGCGCGGCACCCGGCAGGCCGTCCGCGACATGCGCGCGGTACTGGCCGCGCCGCCTCCGACCCTGCTGGTGATCGCCAAGGCGCCGGTGCCCGGCCGGGTGAAGACCCGGCTCACCCCGCCCTGCACCCCCGCGCAGGCCGCGGCGCTCGCCGAGGCCGCCCTGACCGACACCCTGCACGCCCTGGCCGCGATGCCCGCCGGGCGGCGACTGCTGGTCCTGGACGGCGAGCCGGGCGGCTGGCTGCCGCCGGGCTGGGAGGTCGTCCCCCAGTGCGCCGGCGGCCTGGACCGCCGGCTGGCCGCCGCCTTCGCCCACGCCGCCCGGCTGGCCCCGGACGCCCCGGCCCTGCTGGTCGGCATGGACACCCCGCAGCTGGACCCGGCCGCACTGGCCGAGCCGCTGTCCGCCGCCCGGCGGCCGGGCCTGGACGCCTGGTACGGCCCGGCGGCCGACGGCGGGTTCTGGGCCCTTGGCCTGGCCCGGCCGAGCGAGCGGCTGGCGGCCCGGCTGCTGCACGGCGTGCCGATGTCCACCCCCGGCACCGGCGCCGCCCTGCTGCACCGCCTGGCGCAGGCGGGACTGACCGTCCACCGGCTTCCCGGGCTGACCGACGTGGACACCGTCGAGGACGCCCGGCTGGTCGCCGACCAGGCCCCGCACAGCCGCTTCGCCGCCCGGCTGCGCGCCCTCGACCCCGTTCCGGAGGTGGCGGGTTGAGCCTCGCCGCGCCCTGGGTGGACGACCCCTTCGCCGAGGCCGTCCGCACCGGCTTCGGCCCGCTCTGGCTGCGCCGCGAGGACGGCCGGCGGCTGCACCTGGACATCGAGCGCTGGTGCGCCCCGGCGGCCGGCGCCGACCACAGCCTGCTGCGGCGCTGCGCCCGGCTCGCCGCGCCCGTCCTGGACCTCGGCTGCGGCCCCGGCCGGCTGGTCGCGGAGTTGCTCGCCCTCGGGGTGCCCGCGCTCGGCGTGGACGTGACCAGGGCGGCGGTGGCCCGCACGGTGGGCCTCGGCGGCGCCGCGCTCTGCCGCTCGGTGTTCGACCGGCTGCCCGCCGAGGGCCGCTGGGGCGCCGCCCTGCTCGCCGACGGCAATCTGGGCATCGGCGGGGACCCGGACGCACTGCTCCGCCGGAGCGCCGAACTCCTCGCCCCGGACGGGCTGTTGCTGGTGGAGGTGGAGCCGGAGGAGGTGGACGAGCGGGCCGTCGTCCGGGTGGAGGGGCCGGACGGGCGGCTCGGCCCGGCCTTCCCCTGGGCCCGGCTCGGCACGGCCGCCGCCCTGCGGCGCTCCCGCGCCGCGGGCCTGGCGGAGGCGGAGCGCTGGACCTCGCACGGGCGCCGCTTCCTCGCCCTGCGCAAGGGCTGAGCCGCCCGGGAGCCCCCGGCCGACCGACCGACCGGCCGACCGGCAAGCCCGTCCGGACCATGCGTCACACTGGTGCGCACCGTCCGGCGTACCGGGCGGCCGGGCACGGGAGGGGGCAGCGGTGGGCAGCGACATCGTCGGGGCGTTGGCGGCGGCACTCGGGTGCGACGACCCGGCGGTGGTACGGATCGACCGCGACCACCACCGGCTCACCGTGCCGGTCGGACCGTCCGGCGACCGGTTCACCGTCGACGCCCTGGGCGACCCGCGCACGGCGGACCGGGTGGCCCACCTGCTGCCGGGCGGCGGCCTCAACGTCGCCACCAACTACTGCACCGCCCAGGGCCGCAGCCTCGCCCGCTTCCTCGCCGACCACGGCTGCCTGGTGCTCGGCACCACCCCGCGCGAGGACGCGCTGACCCCCGAGCGGATCGGCCCCCGGTGCGCCGACTGGGGCCTGGACGGGCAGCTGGCCGACCTCGAACGGGTCGTCACCGCCGCCTGCTCCGTCACCGGCCTGCCGTACGAGCTGCTCGGCCACTCGGCCGGGGCCGCGCTCGCCCTGACCGCCGCCGCCCGGCTCGGCGGCGAGGGCCCGCAGCGGGTGCTGGTGCTCGACACCACCGGCCCGTACGACCGGGAGCGGGAGCCGGAACTGCTGCACCGCGCCGAGGAGTTGCACGAGCTGCTCGAACAGCGGCTGGCGGCGGGCGAGTGGACCGTCGACCCCGGGCTCAAGGGCCTGTTCGCCCGCGCGGCCGCCGCCCCGGACGCCCCGAGCGGGCTGCCCCGGCCGGTGGACGGCGCGGCGCCGTTCAGCAACCTCGGGCTGCTGCACTACGCGCTCATCCGCACCCGGGACCTGCCCGGCCCGACCAACTGGATCCACCACCGCGGCCACAGCACCGGCGGCTACACCTTCGGCGCGGCCCCCACCGAGGACCGCTTCACCCTGGCCCACTCCCCGCTCCCGGTCTGGCAAGAGGCGGTCGCCCGGCTCGGCAGCGGCCTCCAGCCGACCGCGCTGCTGCGCGACCTGGCGGCGCTCTGGTCCGGCCGGGCCGAACCCGAGCTGCTCGACTGGGCGGCGATCCGGGCCGAAGTGGTCTGGCTGAACGCCGAGTTCGGCCGCGGCGACCACGACCTCGGCGCCCGCCTGATCGACCGGGGCGGCGCCGAGGTCGACTACCTGGTGGTGCCGGACTACGGCCACGGCGACATGGTCTGGTCGGCGACGGCCGAACGCGACGTGTGGGGACTGCTGCTGCCCCCGCCCCGACCGGGGCGGCGCCCGGCCCGGCGGTGAGGTGGGCTACTCCTGCCGTTCCCCGGCAGCCGTCCGCACCGGCTCCGGGCGGGCGGGCCGCCACTGCGGGTGTTCGCGCTCGGCCCAGGCGCGCTCGACCAGGCCGGTGCGCATCCCGAGGCGTGACTCGCGGTCCCGCCAGGCCATCCGGACGTGCCCGGCGATCACCACGGCGATGGCGGCGGCCAGCCAGTCGTGCACGAAGGTCGCGCCGGTGCGCCAGGCCGGCGGGGCGAGGTGGGTGAGCCACATCAGCAGGCCGGTGCCGAGGATCACCAGCATCGAGCCGAGCGTCCACTGGGCGTACAGCTTCTGCCCGGCGTTGAACTTGCCGGCCGGGCGCCTCCCGGCCCGGGCGCGGGCGGCGCGCAGCCACTGGCGGTCGGCCGGGGTGAAGCGGCTCAGCCGGGAGAAGTCGGCGCGCAGCGCCCGGGAGGCGAGTCCGAGCAGCAGCGGCACCGGCAGGGCCAGGCCGCACCAGACGTGCACGGTGACCACCAGCGGCCGGTTGCCGACCAGCACGGCCAGCGGCCCGAGGTAGAGGCAGGCGGCCGTGGCCAGGCAGACGCCCATCAGCGCGGCGGTGGTGCGGTGCACCCAGCGCTCGGCCCGGGTGAAGCGCAGGACCAGTTCAGCTCGTCGGTGCATCGTCCCGCCCGTTCGACCGGCCGACCCAGGCGTCGACGTCGTACCCGTTGCCCTCCCAGTACCCCGGCTGGACGGAGTCCGTGACGGTGATCCCGAAGAGCCATTTCGCGGACTTGTAGAAGTACATCGGCGCGACGTACAGCCGCACCGGCCCGCCGTGGTCGTGGCTGATCGGCTTGTCCTCCAGGCGCAGCGCGACCAGTACGTCGTCGCGCCGGGCCTGTTCGAGGGTGAGGCTCTCGCTGTACGCGCCGTCGAAGCAGTCGAAGCGCACCGCCTTCGCGCCCGGCCGGACCCCGGCGGCGTCCAGCAGGTGGGCCAGCGGCACCCCTTCGAACGGGGTGTCCGGCACCCGCCAGCCGGTGACGCACTGGACGTCCTTGACCAGCCGCCGCTGCGGCATGGCCTGGAGGTCGGCGAGCCGGTGGGTGGCGGGGCGCTCGACCAGGCCGCCCACGGTGAGGGTGTAGTCGGCGGCGGTCCGCTCGGGGACGGAGGTCACCACCGAGTAGTAGCGGAAGCCGTTGTTGCCGGGCAGCAGCCCGGACAGGCCGCTCGGGTCGCGCTCCGCCAGCCCGGACTCCACCCGCTGGAGGAACGGCCCGGCGGCCACGCCGAGCGCCCCGAGGCCGAGCAGCCCGAGCACCACCCGGCGCCCGACCGGGGTGCCCCGGTCCTCTTCGTCTGTACTGTCCACGCGACGATTCGACCAGGTCGGGGCGGTCCGGGGCCAGTGGCGGGGGCGTCCCGTCAGACTTTCGTCATCTCCGGCCCGCCCCCGCGCACCAGCCGGAGCGACAGGGCCCCAACCAGGGCGCGCAGCGCCGGGACGGCCAGCACGCAGGCCAGCGCGGCGCCGTAGGCGGTGCGCTGGGCGTCCTCGCCGCCCACCAGGTAGAGCACCTGCCCGGCGGCCGGGACGGCCAGCCACTCCCACCGCCCGTCCAGCCCGACCAGGGCCACCACCAGCAGCCCGTACCAGGGGTAGCTGGGCGCGACCAGCAGCAGGGCCGTCCCGGTCACCAGCAGCGCGCCCCGCCAGGGGCGGTACGGGTCGCCCCGGCGCAGCACCCACAGCACCACCGCGGCCAGCACCAGGGCGGCCGCCCACGGCGCCCAGCGGTCCGGGAGCAGCGCCCGCACCAGGCCGAAGCGCTCCAGGTGGCCCTGCTCGTAGCCCTCCTCCCGGAGGTAGCCGGGCAGGTAGCCCAGGACGCCGAGGCCGGAGGCCGCGACGTACGGGAGGTAGACCGCGGCGAAGGTGCCGAGGGCCGCGGCGGTCAGGACCAGGTCGCGCTTGGCGGGCCGCCGGGCGAGCAGGCCCGAGAACGCCCCGGGCAGGGCGAGCGCGGGCAGCAGTTTGGTCGCCACCGCCGCTCCGAGCAGGGCGCCGGCGGGCCCGGCCCGGTGGCGGGCCGCGCAGCCGAGCCCGGCCACCATGAGCAGCGCGCCGAGGGTGTCGACGTGGGCGTCGTTGACGGCCCACACCGTCACGCCCGGGCACCAGCCCCAGAGCGCGGCCCGCCGGCCGCGCCGGGCCAGCAGGGCGGTGGTGGCGACCGCCAGCAGGGCGCCGCCGACCTGCACGCCGCGCACCCCGCCGCCGAAGGGGTGCTCGGCGAGGAACCAGGCCTCGGCGACCGGCGGGTAGATGGTGTGCACGGCGGGCCGGTTGATCCGGGTGCAGTCCCCGGCGGCGGTGCGGTGCTCGTCCCAGGCCGTGCAGCCGCCGCCGACGGGGAACAGGCCGGGGTCGCGCAGCCGGAGCAGCGCCGGGTCGTCCGGGGCGTGGGCGTACGGGGAGATCCCGGCGGCCTGGACCCGCCCGTCCCACACGTAGCGGTAGGCGTCGTCGCTGGTGCGCGGCGGCGCGAGCAGCCCCACGGCGGCGACCAGGACGCTCCCGGCCAGCACGATCGGCGCCACCCGGCGCTCCTCCACCCGCCGCAGCAGGAGCAGGGCGAGGGCGAAGAGGGCGGCGTCCAGGGCGTACCAGTCGTGCAGCGGCGCCCGGTCGGCGAGCGTGCCGCCGCCGGTCACGGTCCCCGCGAGGGCGGCGACCAGGGCGGCGAGGGCGGCGGCGCAGGGCAGGATCCGGGTGAGCGCCGGGCGGTCAGTCACCGGGGACACCGGGCAGGCCGGTGGTCAGGCCGTCCAGGGCGTGCGGGCAGGGGCAGTCCCGCTCGGCGGGCAGGGCCTCCAGGGCCTTGAACAGGAGGGTGCGCAGCCGGTCGACGTTCCCGGCGAAGACCTCCAGCACCTCCGCGTGGGTGACGCCCTCCCCGGCCTCCACACCCGCGTCGTGGTCGGTGACCAGCGCCAACGAGCTGTAGCAGAGCCCGAGTTCACGCGCGAGTACGGCCTCGGGGTGCCCGGTCATCCCGACCACCGACCAGCCGTTGGCCGCGAACCAGCGCGACTCCGCCCGGGTGGAGAACCGCGGCCCCTCGATCACCACCAGCGTCCCGCCGTCCACCGGCTCCCAGGCCACCGAACGCGCCGCCCCCAGCACCGCGGCCCGCCCCGCCGGACAGTACGGATCCGCCATCGACACGTGCACCACCCCCGGCACCGACCCGTCCGGCAGCGGCAGCCCGTCGTAGTAGGTCTGCACCCGCCCCGAGGTCCGGTCCACGAACTGGTCCGGCACCACCAGCACCCCCGGGCCGAACTCCGCCCGCAACCCGCCCACCGCACACGGCCCCAGCACCTGCCGCACCCCCAGCGAGCGCAGCGCCCACAGGTTGGCCCGGTAGTTGATCCGATGGGGCGGCACCCCGTGACCCCGCCCGTGCCGGGGCAGGAACGCCACCCGGCGCCCGGCCACCTCCCCCACGAACACCGCGTCGCTGGGCGGACCGTACGGCGTCTCCACCCGCACCTCCGCCACCTCGTCCAGCAGCGCGTACAGCCCCGAACCGCCGATCACGCCCAGCTCGGCCCGGGAACTCTCCTGATGCACCGTCACGTTGGTCAACCTCTCCTCGGGGGTCCGGTCCCGACCACTGTAGGAACGGATAGGGGCGGACCGGGCGAAGCGCGTCCTTACGGTTCCCGAACGTCGCGGGCGCCCCGTCGCCGGGCGCGGCGCAGCGTGACGGCCAGGGCGAGGGCGGAGACCCCGAACAGGGCGGCGGTGACGGCGAGCCAGCGGCCGAGGTAGACGCCCTCCGAGAGCCCGGTGGCGCCCGGGTAGGGCGCGGAGAGGTCGAGGATCAGCGGGAACCAGACGAGCAGCAGCAGGCCGGAGACGAACGCCGGGACTCTCAGGAAGTTGATCCAGCCGACGGTCGGCGCCGGCGCGGCGCGGTGGCGCAGCACGGACCGGGCCGAGAGGTCGGCGAGCGAGTACAGCGGGAGCAGGATCAGGTCGTGGGCGACGGCGGCGCCGACGAACCAGACCGCCACCGCGAGCGGCCGGACCGTCACCAGCCGCTCGACGGCGTAGCCGGTCAGGGCGAGGGAGGCGAGCAGCGCCAGCAGGTGCAGCGGTCCGGCGCCGTACCAGCGGGTGAAGGCCGCCCGGCGGCTCCTCGGCCCGGTCATGCCCGCCCCGTCCGGAAGGTCAGGCGGCCGACCCATTTGGTGTTGTTCACACCGGGGTTGGCCGGGACGATGATCCGTGCGGGGTAGCCGTGGTCGAGCGAGAGCTCGGCGCCGTTGACGCGCAGGGCGAGCAGCGAGCGGGGGTCGCGGATCTGGTTGCCCCGCAGCACCACGGAGGTGTACGGGCCGGGCGGCTGGACCGACTCCACCAGGACGTTCGCGGCGTCGGGCAGTCCGGCCAGGGCGGCGAGGTCGGCGAGCGGCAGTCCGCTCCACTGCTGGTCCTCGGTGGACCAGCCCTCCACGCAGGCGATCGGCAGCCGGGCCGAGCGCTGCGGCAGGGCGAGCAGCTGCTCCCGGGTGAACACCCGGACGGGCCCGCTGCCGTGGAGCTCCAGCCGCCAGTCCGGCCCGACCAGCGCGGCCGTGACGCCCACGGCGGCCGCGGTCTTGTTGACCTGGAAGCCGTTCGGACCGGAGTCCCGGTCCCGGTTGTGCGGCGCCAGCAGGGCGGTGCCCCGCAGCCGGCCGCCGATGCTCTGCCCCGCGGTCACCACCAGCAGCGCCAGGGACCCTGCCCCGACCAGCGCGAGCGCCCCGCGGCGGGCGATCGTCGGCGGGGCGGGCTCGGGCGCCACCAGCCCGTCGGTGTCCGGGGGTTCGGGCCGGGTGCTGGTCCGGCCGGTGCGCAACACCACCAGCAGCGAGCGGGACCGCAGGGCGCGGACCATCCGGCCCAGCCGGAGCGCGACGTGGACGGTGAACGCGGCGATGAACACCCACGCGCCGTAGAAGTGCAGGGTGTAGAAGGACCCCGGGAAGACGTAGTGGAGCTGGATGTTGAGGATGCCGGTGGCGAACTCGAAGACGGCGCCGCCGACCAGCATCAGCAGCGACAGCCGCTCCAGCGCGTGGGCCGCGCTGCGCACCGGCGGCCACTCGAACAGCTTGGGGATCACCGACCACAACTTGGCCAGCAGGACCGGCACCAGGACCACGCCGAGGGTCACGTGCACGCCCTGGGTGAGCCGGTACAGCCAGGACGGGCTGGTGGGCCAGTCGAACAGGTAGAAGCCGAGCACGCCCTTGTCCGGCGTCTGGTCGTTGAGCGGGTCGAGGTCGGGGTTGTAGGCGGCGTACGAGAGGGCGCCGGTCACGAAGAGCACCGGGATCCCGAGCAGCAGCACCAGCCCGAACACCGAGGTCAGCCACGGCCCGCGGATCGGGCTGCGCCAGAACCGGGGCCGGAACGGTCCGGGCGGCGCGGGCAACCGGCCGAGCCGCCCGACGAGTGCCGCCGCCGCGCCGGACAGCCGGGCGGTGACCACGGCGCCGCCGCGTCCGACGGCCCGGGCGAGGGCGCCCAGCGCGGCGGCGGGCCGTCGGGGCCGCTTCCCCGGTGGTTCGTCACCGTTGCGCGCCGTGTCCACCGACCACCTCCAGTCGCCCGGGGAGCCGCGGGGCGCCGCTCGTCGGCCGCCTGCCACCGGGAAGGGAACGGGCGTGCGCCGACGCTCCGTTCGGCCGTCGACGACCGGTCGGCCGCAGCCCACCGGACAGCCAACCACCCGGACGGAGCGCTCCCGGTGAAGCCGCCCGGGACCCGACCGGGCTATCACCCGGACGGCCCTGGCCCGGGGCCGGTTCACAGCTGCTCAGGCCCGGGCCGGCGCCCGGCCCAGGGTCCGGACCGGGCGGGTGGCCAGCAGGGCGAGCGCGGTGAGCACGGCGACCACGACGCCCACCACCAGCACCCGGTCGGTGCCGAAGGCCCGGACGGCCGGGCCGGCCAGCGCGCTGCCGATCGGGTACATCCCGACCGAGCCCGCCACCTCGTAGGCGTGCACCCGGTTGAGCACCTCGCCCGGCACCTGGGTCTGCACGCTGGTCGCCCACATGACGCCCCAGACGCCGACCCCGGCACCGACCGCGACCTGGGCGGCGGCGAGCAGCCAGAGCGGCCAGCCGAGCACGATGCCGAGCGGGTACAGCGGGTAGGTCAGGATCGCGACCGCCCCGGCGGCCAGCGGCCGGGCGGGCTTCCAGCGGATCGCCAGCAGGCCGCCGGCCACGGTGCCCGCGCCCAGCGCGCAGTTGAGCAGACCGAAGGCGGTCGCGCCGTACTCCGGCACGACCACCCCGGCGGCCACCGACAGTTGCGGCCCCCAGGAGAGCACGGCGAAGAACATCCAGATCACGATCACGCCCCAGAGCCAGCTGCGGGCCCGGAACTCCTGCCAGCCGACCACCAGGTTGCGCCACAGGCCCCGGTCGGCCGGCGGGGCGGGCACCGAGCCGAGCCGCAGGGTGAACAGGCAGACCGCGCTGGTCCCGTAGGCGACGGCGGAGAGCGCCATCACCCAGCCGGTGGCCCCCAGCCCGACCATCGCCCCGGCCAGCGCCGGGCCGCCCAGCCCGGTGAGCGCCTCGGAGGTGCGCAGCACCCCGTTGGCGCCCTGGACGTCACGGGAGACCAGCGGGACGGTCGAGGAGGCGCCCGGCTGGAACATCGCGTTGGCGGTGCCGGCCACCGCCAGCAGCGCGTACAGCTGCCAGAGCCGGTCGATGCCGTGCAGGAACAGCAGGGCGAGCAGCACGTGGGCGGCGAGGTTGGCGAGGTCAGCGGCGATCATCATCCGGCGGGCGGTGAACCGGTCGGCGAGCACCCCGCCGAACAGCACCAGCCCGGCGAACGGGCCCACCAGGAAGGCCATCGCGTACCCCGCCGTGTCCAGACCGTGGCCGCCGCTGAGCAGGCCGGCCGAGACGGCGACCGGCAGCATCGCCCAGCTGAGCAGCCCGGCGCTGCGGGCGGTGAAGTAGTACCGGAAGTTGCGGGACCAGATCGCCGGTTCGTCGGCCCGGGGCACCGCCTCGGGCACCGCCGTCGCGGCCCGCGGGTCGGTCAGGAGTTCTTCCATCACTCATCAACTCTTCGCTGGTGTGGGGTGGTTCGGGTGCGCGGCGAGCACGGCGCGCGGCGCGACGCGCTCCCCCGGCGGGCCGCCTCGGGCGCTCTCGGGGGCGGGCCTCGCGGTGCGACCACCGTACGGAGCCCGGCTGTTCGCGCCCCTGGAGCCGGGCCAGAGGCCTCGCGGCCGCGCCCCCTGCTCGACTCGCCCGCGCCGACCTGCGGTTCTTCCGGGCTCGCGGTACCCGGCCGCAGGGAACCGGCAGAACCGGGGAACTGCCGGGGGAACTCCGCCTGCGGCCGGGGACCGGGATGGCCGGGCGGTGGTGTCAGCGGAGCCGGGCCGCGCCCATCGACCGGGCCAGCCGCAGCGCCTCCCGCCAGTGCCCGATCGCCTCGCCCGGCGCGCCGAGCGCCGACTGGGCTAGCCCGAGGGCGAGTTGGCTGCGCGCCTCACCCGGCCGGTGCCCGGTGTCACGGTGCACGGCGAGCGCGTCCCGGCCGAGCTCCAGCGCCCTCCGGGACTCGCCCAGCCGGACCCGGACACCCGCCAGGGCGGTCAGCGCGCAGCCTTCGAGCATCCGGAACCCCGCCTCGCGGGCCAGCGTGACGGCGTGTTCGGCGGTGCGCAGCGCGGCCCGCGGCTCCGGCGCGGCCTGGACGGCGGCCAGCCCGACCAGGGCGGCGACCAGCGGGAAGCGGTCGTCGGCGGACTCGGCCAGGAGCCGGGCCTCCCGGTAGCTGTCGGCGGCGCCGGCCGGATCGCCCGCGCGCTCCTGGGCGGCGCCGAGGGCCAGCAGGGCGTTGGCCTCCAGGGCCCGGTCGCCCAGCGCCCGCCCGGCGGCGAGCGCGGTGTGGGCGAGCAGCCGCCCGGTGGTGTGGTCGCCCAGGTCGGTGTAGGCGCCGGAGAGGCAGTTCAGCGCGACCGACTCGCTGAACCGGTTGCCGTGCCGCAGGTGGACCGGCAGGGTCTCGCCGAGCGCCCGGATCGCCTCCCCGGGCCTGCCGAGCGCCCGGTGGACGATGCCCAGGTTGGTGTGGGCGATCGCCTCCGCGCCGGCCGAGTCGAGCGTGCGGTGCTGGCGGGCCACCTGGGCGAAGTGCTCGGCGGCCTCGTGCAGCCGCCCGCGCTTCCAGGAGACCAGGCCGAGGGTGGTCCGCGTGTCGATGCTCCCGGTCGGGCCGTCTCCGCACCGGTCCGGGGACGACGACCGGTGGCCGGGCCGGTCGCCCGGTCGGCCGCGGGCGGCCCGGGGCGAGCAGGCTGCCGCCCGGTCCTGCGCGCCGGCCGGTTCGCAGGCGCCGGCCAGTTCGCGGGCGTAGGCGCGCAGCAGCCCGTGCAGCCCGTAGCGGCCGACCGTCCGTTCCCGGGTCAGGTGGGCGTCGGCCAGGCAGGCCAGCAGGGCGGCCGCCTCGACCGGGGTGGTGCCCGCGAGGGCCGCGGCCTCGTCCACGGTGAGGTCCGGCCCGGGTGTCCGGCCGAGCAGCCGGAACAGCCGCCGGGCCTCGGCGGGGAGCGCGCGGTAGGAGAATTCGAAGGCGGCCCGTACGGTCGAGCGGCGGTCCCCGGGGACGGCCAGCCGGGTGAGCGGGTCGTCGTCGGCCAGTTCGGCGCAGTGCTCGGCGAGGGTGACGCCGCGGGCGACCACGTTGGCGCCCGCGATCCGGATCGCCAGCGGCAGGCCGTCGCACAGCCGTACCAGCCGGTCCGCCGCCTCGGGCTCGGCGGCGACCCGGCAGTCGCCGACGATGCCGCCGAGCAGGCGGCGGCCCTCGTCCGGGTCGAGCGCGTCCAGGGCGGTGCGGCGGGCGCCGTCACCGGCGACCAGTCCGGCGAGCCGGCTGCGGCTGGTGAGCACCACCGCGCAGCCGTGGGCACCCGGGATGAGCGGGCGGACCTGTTCGGCGTCACGGGCGTCGTCCAGCAGGATCAGCATCC
Source organism: Kitasatospora sp. NPDC059827 (assembly GCF_042731675.1). NCBI lineage: Bacteria > Bacillati > Actinomycetota > Actinomycetes > Kitasatosporales > Streptomycetaceae > Kitasatospora > Kitasatospora sp. NPDC059827. The sequence goes on from NZ_JBHWIV010000022.1 coordinate 76,453, forward strand.
GCCGGTCGGCGAGCAGGGTGCGGTAGAGGGCGGCGGCCTCGTGCTCGTCCGCGGGCAGCCGCTCGGGCGGGGTGCCGAGGGCGCGCAGGAAGCGGGCGAGGACCTCGCCGGGGCACAGGGCGGGGAGCGGGGAGTGGCCGCGCAGGTCGGCGAAGAGCTGCCCGTCCGGGAAGTGGGCGCGCCGCTCGTGGGACCAGTGGGTGGCGAGGGCGGTCTTGCCGGTCCCGGGCCCGCCGACCACGGCCACCACCCGGGCGCGCCGGGCCGGGTCGGGGGCGAGCAGGGCGTCCAGGTCCGCCAGCTGGCGGCGCCGTCCGACGTGCGGGCCGGATCCGGCGGGCAGCTGGGCGGGGACCGGTCCGGCGGGCGGCGCGGCCAGGGGGCGCGCCGGGGGCTCCGGGCGCGGTGGGCGTGCGGATGTCGGCGCGCGGTCGGGGTGCCGGGCCGGGGGCAGGTGCCCGCGCAGCACCCGCAGGTGGGCCTCCCGTACCTCCGCTCCCGGCTCGATGCCGAGCTCCTCGTCGAGCCGCCCGCGCAGGCGCTGGAACACCCCGAGCGCGGCGGCCTGTTCGCCGTGGCCGGCCAGGGCGAGGATCAGCCGGGCGTGCAGGCCCTCGTGCAGCGGCTCGGCGTGCGCCAGGTCCCGGAGGCCGGGCAGGGCCTCCGCCGGCCGGTGCAGCAGCAGCGCCGCGTCGGCGTGCCGCAGGGCCGCGTCGATCCGGCGTTCCCCGGCTGCCACGGCGGCCGGGTGCCGGCGCAGCACCGGGTCGGCGTCCGCGAGCACGGGGCCGCGCCAGCTCCGCAGGGCCCGGGTCAGCGCCTCGTACCCGGCCTCCCGGTCGGGGGTGTCGGTCGACTGCCCGGCCCGGTGCAGCAGTTCGTCGAAGTGGCCGAGGTCGGTCCGGATCCGGGACTCCGCCAGCCGGTAGCCGGTGGGGGTGCGCAGGACGGCGGGCGGTGCGCCGGTGCGCGGGCCGCCGGGTTCCAGCAGGTGGCGGGCCTGGCTGACGTAGGTGTGGACCAGGCTCTGCTGGGAGGGCGGCGGTCCGGCCGGCCAGAGGGTGTCGGTGATCTCCTGCTGGGTGGCGGGTCCGGGGTGCTTGAGCGCCAGCAGGCCGAGCAGGCGGCGCAGCATCGGGCTGGTGACCGGGACGGCGGCGCGGCCGCGCCGGAGGGCGAGCGGCCCGAGGATCAGCAGGACCGGCCGGTCGGCGGCGGACGGGGGCCCGGCGGGGGCGGCGGCCAGCAGCTCGGCCTGCTCGTCGCCGGTCAGGCCGAGGGCTTCGGCGAGCCGCCGGAGGGTGCGCGGCTGGGGGCGGTGGACCCGGCCGCGTTCGATGTCGCGCAGCGCCCTGGTGCTGATCCCGGCCAGGGCGGCGGCGGTGTCCTGGTTGAGCCCGGCCCTGGCACGGAGCGTCTGGAGGCGCGGGCCGAGCGGGTCCGGGCCGAGCGGGTACGGGTCGATTGCCGACTCCCCTCCCCCGAGGCGCGTGGCCGACGTCCGCTGCGACATGGCATCCCCCCTGGTCCGACCCCGTTTGGTCCGGACCAATACACCGGACGGGAGAAGTATTCCGCCGCCCGGCCCGGACCCCTCTCCCGTCACCCCTTCCGAGCATGTCATCATGTGAAGACATCAGCTGATGACATCGGTTGGTGACATCCCTCGGCAAGCCGTGCCCCGGGGTACCCGGGGCGGCGTCCCGCCCCCCGGTCCGAACACTCGATCTATGACAAGGGAGGGCGCGTCCATGGAGACCCAGACGGGCCTGTCGACGCGACGTGAGCGGGCCCTGGTGCCCGTCCTGGTGTTCCTCAGCGCCGTGGTGGCGGTGATCAGCAGCCTCGGCGCCCCGATGATCCCGACCATCGCCGCCGTCGACCACGTCTCGCTCGCCGAGGCCCAGTGGTCGCTGACCATCACCATGCTGGTCGGCGCGATCGCCACCCCGGTGCTCGGCCGCCTCGGCGACGGGCCGGACCGCCGTACCGTCACCCTGGCGGCCGCCGCCGTGGTCGTGCTCGGCAGCGTGCTGGCCGCGCTGCCGCTCGGCTTCTGGTGGTTGATCGCCGGCCGCGCGCTCCAGGGCGTCGGCGTCGGCCTCACCCCGCTGGCCATCGCCACCGCCCGGGACGCCCTGCCCGCCGCGGCCTCCCGCTCGGCGGTCGCGCTGCTGTCCATCACCACCGTGGCGGGCGTCGGCCTGGGCTACCCGATCACCGGGCTGATCGCCCAGTCCTTCGGCATCCACGCGGGCTTCTGGTTCGGCGCCGTGATCAGCGGCCTCGCCCTGCTGCTCGCCGTCCTGGTGCTGCCCGCGGCGAAGCACCGCGAACGACGGCCGCTCGACGTGCCCGGCACCGTCCTGCTCAGCCTCGCCCTGGTCGGACTGCTGCTGGTGCTCAGCGAGGGCGAGAGCTGGGGCTGGGCCTCCGGCCGGCTGTGGACGGTGGCCGCGCTGTCGGTGCTGCTGCTCGCCGCCTGGGTCCGGCACGAGCTGCGCACCGCCCACCCGCTGGTCGACCTGCGCAGCCTGCGCAACCCCGTGGTGCTGAGCGCCGACGTGGCCGGCCTGGTCGCGGGCGTCGGGATGTACCTGCTGATCTCCCTGGTGATCCGCTACGTCCAGACCCCGACCGGCACCGGCTACGGCCTGGGCGCCTCCGTCGTGGTGGCCGGGCTGGTCCTGCTGCCCTTCTCCGCAGTCAGCCTGCTGTCCAGCAAGATGGTGCCCGTCCTCACCCGGCGCACCTCCTCCGCCCTCGTCCTGCCGATCGGCTGCGCCGTCTCGCTCGTCTCGATGCTGGCCTTCCTCTTCGCCCGCGACCACCTGTGGGAGCACCTGGTGGTGATGGGGATCGCCGGGCTCGGGGTGGGCTGCACCTTCGCCGTGATGCCGGGTCTGATCGTCGCCGCCGTGCCCGCCCAGGAGGTCGGCAGCGCGGTCAGCTTCAACCAACTGCTGCGCACCATCGGGTACTCCACCGGCAGCGCCCTGTGCGGCGCCGTGCTCCAGGCCCACACCGCGCCCGGGCAGCTGCTGCCCGCCGACAGCGGCTACCGGGACGCCGCGCTGATCGGCTGTGCGGTCTGGGTGGTGATCGGTCTGACTACGATCGTCCTGCCGCGGGTCAGTGCCGCGGCCGCCGCCCGGAACGGGGTGCGAGTGGACGAGGAGCTGATGGTGGAAGAGAGCATCGCCGACGCCGTGGCCGGCGAGGGCGAGGTACCCGTGCTGCGGGCGGGGACCGAACGGTGACCGCGCCGTCCGACGGGCCCGCGCCCCCGCGCCGCCGGGACGCCGCCCGCAGCCGCGAACTGCTGATCCAGGCCGCCCTGGAGCTCTTCGCCGAACGCGGCTACGACCGCACCACCACCCGGGAGATCGGCGAACGGGCCGGTGTCGACCCGGCGTTGATCGCCCGCTACTTCGGCGGCAAGACCCAGCTCTACCTGGCCACCGTCCAGCTCGAACTCGGCAACGAGCCCCCGGCCGACCTGCTGGAGGAGGAACGGCTGCGCACCCTGCTGGTACGGCTCACCCAGCGCGGCCCCGGCCCGTCCTTCCAGGCCGCGGTGCAGCCCGGCGACAACACCGAGGTGCAGCAGGCCTCCCGCGCCTACCTGTACGGGCGGATGGTGGACCCGCTGCGCGAGCGCTTCACCGCCGAGGGGGTGGACCGGCCGCAACTGCGGGCCGAGCTCGCCGCGGCCGCCTTCGCCGGCATCGTGCTGGCCCGCTCCAGCGGGGCGTTCAGCGAACTCGCGGCGGCCGACCCGGAGGAGCTGCTGCCGCTCCTGCGCGACCTGCTGGCCGCCAGCCGCCCGAGCTGACCCCGCCCACGCGGGGACCCCCCTGCGGGGCCGCTCGGAACGGCCGGCGCCTCCGAGCGGCCGGACAGGGCTCAGCGCTTCCAGGGGCGGGCGAACTCGTGCAGCGCGGCCTCCAGCGCCGGGGCCAGCGCGTGGTCGTTCACCGGCGTGCCCGCCGGGTGGAGGAAGTGGTCCACGCCGTCCAGGGTGCGCAGGCCCGGGCCGGTGGTGTGCGCCCGGCCCAGGGCGCCGAGCAGCGGCGGTACGGTCGCGCAGGGCACGTTGGTGTCGGCGGTGCCGCAGGTGACGGTCACCCTGGTGCCGGGGCGCACCGCCCGGGCGGCGTCCGGCGGGTAGACCGCGTCGTCGCTGCGGACGAAACGGGCGTTGTTCGGGCCGAACAGCGCGTTCAGCAGCCCGGCCAGCGGCGGCAGCAGGGCACCGGTGTCGGTGGGCCGGCCCGCCCGGAAGTCGGCGACGGCGGCGGCCACCCCCGCCTTGTTCGCTCGCGCGACCTCCTCGGTGAGCTGCCCGGCCGCGACCGCCTGGTCGAGCTGGTCGCCGAGCTGGGCGGTCAGCAGGTCCAGCAGCCGCTCGTCCTGCGGGGCCAGCAGCGCCAGGCCGGCCGGCGCGGGCCGGACCGTACGGGCGACCAGCAGCGCCTGGAGCCCGCCCTCGCTGTGGCCGACCACCAGGAGCGCGCGCCGGTCGGCCTCCGGCTGGTCCCGCAGGGTGGTGTAGGCCGCGGCCGCCTGGCGGGTGAAGGCGGGCAGGTCGAGCCGGCCGGGGTCGCCCTGGTAGGCGCCGGCGCCGGTGCGACCGGTGAAGTACTTGTCGAAGCGCAGGGTCATCACCCCGTCCGTGCCCAGGGTGCCGGCGACGGCGGCCAGGGTGCCCGGGGTGAGCGCGGGCGGCTCGTCGCCGTTGCGGTCGGTCGGGCCGCTGCCGGGCAGCAGCAGCGCGGCGGGCAGCCGCTGTCCGGCCCGGTGGGCGGGGACGTGCAGGGTGCCGTAGGCCGTGGTGCCGTCCGCGGTGAAGGTGACCTCGCGGTCGGCGGCGGGGACGAGCCCTCCCGGCTCCCCCGGCCCGGCCGCGCTCGCGGCGGGCGCGCCCAGACCCGTCGCGGTGACCGCGGCGAGCAGGGCGGCGGTCGCCAAGGTACGCCAACGCATGCTTTCCCCCTGAAAGTTGAGATGCGGGCTTGCGCCGCTCAGGCTACGACCGGGCCGGCAGCGGGCCGCGGCCGGGGGCCCGGCGGACCCGGGCCTTCGGGGGTCTTGACCTCAAGGGCGCTCCAGCTCCTAGGGTCGATCGCATGATCTTCACCACGACGGAGCGCGCGTACCTCTCCACCCAGCTGCTGGCCCGCCTGGCCACCATCGGCCCCGACGGCAGCCCGCAGGTCCGCCCGGTGGGCTTCCGGCTCAACGAGGACGGCACCATCGACATCGGCGGGCCCGGGATGGCCCGCAGCCGGAAGTACCGCAACGCCCAGGCGCGTCCCGAGGTGTCCGTGCTGGTGGACGACATGGCTCCGGCCGACCACCCGGTCACCGCCGGCTGGGGGCGCGGCATCGAGATCAGGGGCCGGGCGGAGGTACTGGTCGTGGACGTCCCACCGGTGGCGCCCGACCGGTTCAGCAAGGACGTCGTCCGGGTGCACCCCCGTCGGATCATCACCTGGAACCTGGAGGCGCTCGGCAGCGCCGCCCGCGACGTCGGGTGACCGGACGGGCCCGGCGGCACCGTCGTCGGGGGCGGAGTGCCGGGGTCAGAGCCGGAACATCGCGGTGTACGGCTGGGTGATGCGCTCCTGGCGCGATCCGAAGTCGACGAGCACCGCGATGTCTCCGTCACCCTCGACGGCGATGACCCGGCCGAGGCCGAACCCGTCGTGGGTGACCCGGTCCCCGACGGCGAAGTGCTTGCGCGGCGCCTCGGTCCGGGGCTTGAAGGGGCTGGTGGGCAGGGGGCGGCGACCTGCTGAAAAATTCGTCATTTGTCATTCAGTATGCGCCGCGGCAGCACGGGTTCGGGCCCATTTCGACGTCACGATTTCGACGTCGTCCCGAAAAGTACCGCCATCGGGGGCAGCGGCCTGCTACAGTCGACGTTAGTTGCAGTAGTGGTTCCCATGAACTTTGTGTGCGCCTGCTGATCTTGCAGGCGCATTTTTCGTTCCCCGGCTCTTCCCCGGTGGGCACTTCATGCGGTGACTCGAAGCACGCACCGTGCGTGCTCTCGGACAGTCCCTTGAAGGAGACTTTTAATGGCTAATGGCACTGTGAAGTGGTTCAACTCGGAGAAGGGCTTCGGCTTCATCGAGCAGGAGGGTGGCGGCCCGGACGTCTTCGCCCACTACTCGAACATCAACGCCAATGGCTTCCGTGAGCTGCTTGAGGGCCAGAAGGTCGAGTTCGACGTGACGCAGGGCCAGAAGGGCCCGCAGGCCGAGAACATTCGCCCGCTGTAGTTCACCCGCCACGGCACTCGCCTGGTGGTGAGGGGCCCGCACCGCGCACATGCCCGGTGCGGGCCCCTCGGCGTTCCCCGCCGCGAACGCCCACGGTTCGAGGTTCTGCGCGCCCGCCCCTCCGCGGTGCGGGCCGACTGCGGTGACGTACCCCGCACGGTCCGACCGTCCACGCTCCGCCCGTCACACTTCCGGCCCGTTCCCTGCGGTCTCCCCTGCGCCCCGCGCCACCGGAGCCTTCCTCGTGACGTGCCGCCCTGAGGAAGGTTCCCGCATGACCCGCTCCGGTCGCTCCTCCTACCGAGACGCAGACGTCCGCCCCACCACCGGTTCCCGCTCCGCCGGCCGGCCCTTCCGGGGCCACCGCCCCGTCGGCCGGAACACCCCCCAAAGCCCCGCCGGACAGGGCGAGTTCGCACTTCCGGAGAGCGCCACCCCGGCGCTGCCGGCGGTCGAGTCCTTCGCCGAGCTGGACCTGCCGCAGCCGCTGCTGTCGACGCTGACCCGCCAGGGCGTCACCACGCCGTTCCCGATCCAGGGCGCGACGCTGCCCAACTCGCTGGCCGGCCGCGACGTCCTCGGCCGGGGCCGTACCGGCTCCGGCAAGACCCTCGCGTACGGCCTCGCCGCGCTCGCCCGCACCACCGGGCGCCGGGCCGAGCCGGGCTGTCCGCTGGCCCTGGTGCTGGTCCCCACCCGCGAGCTCGCCCAGCAGGTCACCGAGGCCCTCACCCCGTACGCCCGCGCCCTGCGGCTGCGGACGGCGACCGTGGTCGGCGGGACGTCGCTCAGCCGCCAGGCCTGGATGCTGAACCGGGGGGCGGAGATCGTGGTGGCCACCCCCGGCCGGCTCAAGGACCTCGTCCTGCGCGGCGACTGCCGGCTGGACCAGATCGGCATCACGGTGCTCGACGAGGCCGACCAGATGGCCGACATGGGCTTCCTGCCGCAGGTCACCGAGATCCTCGACCAGATCGACCGGGGCGGCCAGACGATGCTGTTCTCCGCGACCCTGGACCGCGGGGTCGACGGCCTGGTGCGACGCTTCCTGACGGACCCGGTCACCCACTCGGTCGACCCGGCCGCGGGGGCGGTCGGCACCATGGAGCACCACGTGCTGCACGTGCAGAACTACGACAAGGGCGCCACCATCGCCCACATCGCCTCCCGCGACGGCCGGGTGATCATGTTCACCGAGACCAAGCACGGCGCGGACCGGCTGGTGGAGGAGCTGCTGGCGACCGGGGTGCGGGCCGCGGCCCTGCACGGCGGCAAGCTCCAGGCGCAGCGCACCCGCACCCTGGAGCAGTTCCGCACCGGCCAGGTGACCGCGCTGATCGCGACCAACGTCGCCGCCCGGGGCATCCACATCGACGGCCTCGACCTCGTCGTCAACCTGGAACCGCCGACCGACCACAAGGACTACCTGCACCGGGGCGGGCGCACGGCCCGGGCCGGGGAGTCCGGCACCGTCGTCACGCTGGTGCTGCCCAAGCAGCGCCGCGGGACGGTCCGGATGATGAGCACCGCCGGGATCACGCCCGTCACCACCAAGGTCACCGCCGGTGACGAGGACCTGGCCCGGATCACCGGGGCCCGGGTGCCCAGCGGCGTGCCCGTCACCGTGCCCGACCCCGTGGTCGAGCGGTCGCGCCGCGGCCCGTCGGCGGGTCACGGCCGACGCGGCCGTCCTTCCCCCGGCTCCGGCAGCGCCCGCGGCACCGGCGGCGGCCGGAGCACCGGTGGCGGCGGCCGGACGGCCACCGACCGTGACGGCCAGGGTTCCTCCGGCCACCACCACCGGGCACCCCGACGGCCCGCTCGCTCCGAGTAGCACCACCGGGCCCGCCGACCGTCCGACCGCACCCGGCCCGCCCGACGGCACCTGACCGCCCGCGGCCGCACCCGGCCCAGCCGGGCTCACTCGCTCTCGGCCGCCCGTTCGGCCAGCGCCCGGGAGCGGTACTCACGGGGCGGGACCCCGTACGCGGCCCGGAAGGCACGGCTGAAATCGTCGGCGCGGGGAAAGCCCCAGCGGGCCGCGACGGCCTGGACGGCGGTGGTCCGCTGGGCGGGGTCGGCGAGGTCGCGGCGGGCGCGGTCCAGGCGTTGGCCGCGGATCCAGGCGGCGAGGGTCTCGCCGTCCGGCGCCTCCCGGGTGAAGACCCGGTGCAGGTGGCTGACGGAGACGTGGTGGGCGGCGGCGATCGTCGCGGGGGTGAGGTCGGGGTCCTGGAGGTTGCGCCGGACGAAGGCGCGCACCGCCTCGGCGAGAGCCCGGTGCCGGGTCTCCTCCGGGACGGCGGCCTCGGCCTCCAGCTCCCCGGCGACCCAGGCGGCGACCAGGTCGACCACGATCGTCCCCAGCCGGGCCGCCTCGACCGGCCGCAGCGCCGTCGCCTGCCGGTCCAGCCCGACCAGGAACTGCGACAGCAGCGCCGCCGAGCCCTCCCGGGCCGAGAAGGCGCGGCCGAGCAGGTCGCGCAGCCGGTGCGGCGGCAGCGGCAGCAGTTCGGCCGGGAAGTCGACGCCGACCCCGGAGAGCCGGGGGACGGTGCCCCCGTCGGTCGGGCCGCCGAAGGTCCGCAGGTCGTACGGGTGCGAGCTGTCCACCAGGTGCAGGGAGCCCGGCCCGAGGGTCTCCGTCCGGCCGACCCCGCGGGTCAGCGCCATGGTGCCCTGCTGGAGGAACGACAGGTGGTAGACGCCCGTGTCGGCCCGGCGCACCATGCGCTCCGTCCGCCGGAAGCGCACCGACGGGAAGGACGTCCCAAGCAGGACCACCTCGCCCAGCTCGGCCCGCCGCAACTCCGCCCGGAAGTCGCCGGCGTGGGCGCTGGTCGCCTCGCAGGCCCGGGTCCGTTCCAGCAACTCCCGCCAGCAGTCGAAGCGTTCGCTCGCGGGCAGCTCCTCGCCACGGAACACCGTCCCGGTCACTGCCGTCGCTTCCGCCGCCTCGGGCTCCTCCCCCACCGTCGCCGCAACACCGTCCAACAGTCGGATCATCCTGCCGGGCGGGGCTGTGGATCGGACAGGCCCGGGGCCGCGGCCGGGGGAGCCTTGGCCAGGGAGACCGCGGGCAGCTCCCCCGGCTGCTCCGGGCGCTCGAGCTGCTCCGGGTCGCCCTGCTCGATCCGGCCCAGCAGCCGGGCGACGGCGTCGGTGCGCTCGCGCAGCACCGCGACGTGCTCCGCCCGGTCCGCCTCGGTCACGGCCTCGGCGGGCCGGACCGGGATGCCCCGCTGCCGGGCGGTCGCGATCAGGCTCTCCCCGGCCTGACCGACGATCACCAGCGCGGCGGCGGCGAAGCAGCCCGCGTCCAGGGTGCGCGGCCGGCCGAGCAGGCCGCGGTGGACGATCTGGGCCGGAACGGTCAGTTCGTCCAGCCGCTGGTCGACCGAGCCGCGTTCGAGCGCCGCGAGGACGACCGTGGCCAGCGCCTCACCCGCCTTGGTGACCGCCCACTTGCGGCCGGGCACCGGCGGGAGGAACTCGCGGATCCGGTCCACGTCCTGCTCCAGGGCGCTGGTGGTCAGCACCTCGAAGGCGTTGCGGGTACGGATCTCGACGACCTTGTCCCACTCGACCTCCTCACCGTCGAAACCGACCCGCACCGGCCCCAGGTGCACCGCGCCGTAGCCGTCGAGCAGCCCGAGCAGCTTGTGCGCCACGGCCGGCGTCCGGGGGTGACGGCCGATCAGCGTGCCCAGCGCGAGCTTCCACGGCTCGGTGGCCGGCACCGGAGGCGGGGCCACCGAGCCCAGGGCCGCCAGCGCCCAGCGCCCGCCCGCCGCGGACCGTCCGCCGCGCAGCACCGCCTGCCGGCCCGCCTCCCCCAGCTCGGCCGCCGCTCCCACCAGCCGTCCCAGCCCACCGGCCCACTCGACCCTGGCCACCCGCCCGTCCCCTCCACGCCCCGACGAAACCCACAGGTCGGACATGGTACGGCGAGCCCTCCGACCACCTCCGGGCACCTCCCCCCCCCCCCCCCCCCCGCCCGGCGGGCGGGGGGGGGGGGGGGCCGCGGGCGTCCTCCCCGCCCGCGCCGCGCGCGAGGGGGTGGGCTGGGGCGGG
>NZ_JBHWIV010000022.1:86823-109517 GCF_042731675.1 Kitasatospora sp. NPDC059827
GGGTCTCCGGGGCGCGGGATCCGGGCTTTCCGTCACCCGCCGACGCTCCGTCAAGGATGATCGCCGTGCGGACGGGCGGCGGCGGACCGGTGGGTTCGGGCCCGTGCGCCGGGAGCGGGATCCGTCACACCCGACCTGTACGATGTAATGTATGACAAGCACGAATGACCCTTACGAGCTGCGCCCGGGTGTCCCCACCGTCGAGGTCTTCCGCCGCCTGCGCACCGACGCGGGCCTCTCCGACCGGGCCCCCGAGGACGTCGCGATCGGCCTGCCCAACACCTGGTACGGCGTGGTCCTGCACCACGAGGGCGAGCCGATCGGCATGGGCCGGATCATCGGCGACGGCGGCACCGCGTTCCAGATCGTCGACATCTGCGTCCACCCGGCCCACCAGGGCCGCGGCCTCGGCAAGCGCATCATGGCCGCCCTCACCGAGGAACTGGACCGCCGGGCACCCGCCACCGCCTACGTCTCGCTGATCGCGGACGGGCCCGCACGCCTCCTCTACGAGCGGTTCGGCTTCAAGGACACCGCGACCCACGACTCGATCGGCATGTACCGTCCGATGGCGGCGGGCTGACCGCCCCGGCCGCGGGGCGCGAGCCCGCACCCCCGTCTGCCGAGGAAGGGCGCCCGCCACGATGAACCACCCGCCGAACGCCCGGCCCCGCCGGTGGGCGGCCGCGGCCGCCGTCGCGCTGCTGTTGTTCGCGGCCCTGGCGGCCCTGCTGGCCGAGCACGGCTGGGCGCCGTACGGCTTCGAGCGGGACGCGGCCGACTGGAGCGCCGCCCACCGGCCGTCCGCCGCCCGGACGGCCGCCGCGGTGGTCACCTCGCTCGGCACCGGCGCGGTGCCCTACCTGCTCGCCCTGGCCGCCGGCGCCGTCACCGTCCGGGCTCTGCCCGCCCCGCGCCCCACCCGCCGGGCCGTCCTGCTGCTGATCGCCCCGCTGCTCTGGCTGCTCGCCGGCCAACTGCTGCGCTACGGCCTCATGGCGGCCTGCGCCCGCCCCCGCCCACCGCACGCCGACTGGGCCACCGCCGCGTCCGGCTTCTCCTTCCCGTCCGGCCACTCCTTCACCTCCGCGCTCTGCGCCGGCCTGCTCGCCCTCGCCGTGACCCGCGCCCACCCGGCCGCCACCAGGGCCGCCGTCGCGGGCGCCCTGCTGTTCGCGGCGGCCGTCGGTCTCAGCCGGATCTACCTCGGCGTGCACTGGCCCCTGGACGTCCTCGGCGGCTGGCTGCTCGCCGCCGGCTGGCTCGCCCTCGGCACCGCCGCCCTGCCCCGGGTAGGCTCCCGCCGGGCCCGGCAGCCGCGCCCGGCGCCCTGACGGCGCTCCGACGGCGTTCCGACAGCACTCTGACGAAAGCCTGACGAACCCCCGGCGAACGGACTGTCACACAATGCCGGGCCCACCGCGTTACCAAGGTATGGATCAAGAATCGCGTGCGGCAGCGTCGCCCGAACCACCCTGGCCGGAGTTCCCGGACTTCGTCGCCGCCCGCGCCCGGCACCTGCTGCGCACCGCCTTCCTGCTCACCGGCGGTGACGCCCACCTCGCCGAGGACCTGGTGCAGGAGGCCCTCGGCCGGATCTACGTCAAGTGGCGGCGGATATCCCGGCTGGACAACCCCAGCGGCTACGCCCAGACCGTCCTGGTCAACACCTTCCTCTCCTACCGGCGCAAGCGCAGCGCCTCCGAGCGCGTCACCGACGAGTTCCCCGAGGTCGGCGTCGACGACCCGGACCCGGCGCTGCGGCTGACCCTGCTGCGCGCCCTCGCCGAACTCCCCGCCCCGGACCGCGCGGTGCTGGTGCTGCGCTTCTGGGAGGACCGCAGCGTCGAGGTGACCGCCGCCGTGCTGCGGCTGAGCAGTGCCGCCGTCCGCACCCGCTCCCGGCGGGCCCTCGCGCGGCTGCGCGCCGTACTGGGCGAGGACCTCGACGCCGTCCTGAGCGGATCGACGGCGACAGGTAGCAGGACGGCGACGGACGGACCCAGCGCGAAGACCGGCCCCGACGGCCCCTCTCGGAAGGCGGTGCTGCGCCATGCCCAGTGACGACGACGCATTCGCGGACGCGTTGACCGACGGCTTCGCCCGCGCCCTGCGCGGCGCCGCCGAGCTGGCCCCCGAGCCGGTGCACCACGCCCTGGCCGCACAGGCCGAGCAGCGCGGCCGCCGTCGGCGGCGCAACCGCCGGGCCGTCCTCGCGAGCTGCCTCGCGGTGCTGGTGCTGGCCGGGGCCGGCGCCTTCGCGGCCGTCCGCGGCGGCACCTCCGGCCCGGTCGGCCCGGTCGGCCCACCGGGCCCCGCCCTGCCGACGATGTCCGACCAGGAGCTGAGCGCGCTGTACACCGAGCTGCTGCCGAAGGGCACGGTGACGGGCTTCACCGGCCGCTCGCGCGGGGCCGCCGACCCGCACCAGACCGGCACCACCCTGCTGTTCGACGACGGCGCGGGAGCGAGCATCGTCATGTTCAGCGCCCAACGGACGGACTTCAAGCCCGAGGTGAGCGCGGTCTGCATGGACCCGACCGTGATGCCGCAGGACTCCTGCGACCGGACGGTCCGGCCGGACGGCTCGGTCCTGGTGATCGACAAGCTGCGCAGCCTGCACCCCGAGAACGGCCGGGAATGGCGGGTCACCTGGGCGGCCCCGGACGGCCGGCGGATCGAGTTCATCGAGTACAACGGGCAGCCCGCCACGGCGAACCGGCCGAACCCGCCGCTCGACGCCGCCCAGCTGACGGCCTTGGTCACCTCCCCTGCCTGGGACCGGATCTTCGCCACCCTCCGCCCGGCCGACGGCACCCCGGGACCGGCCGCCGGCCTGACGCCCGCACCGACCGCCACCACTCCCGCCGGCCCGGGCCTGCTCGCGAAGCTCGTCCCGCTGCTGCCCGCCGGGGCCGAGGTGCAGAGCCAGGACCCGGAGCACGGCGCGCTCATCGTCGCGCTCGAGGGCCGCACCAGCCGGCTGGTGGTCAGCGCGGACCCGCCGTCCCAGCGCGGCCGCGACGAGCTCGCCGGAATGGACGGCGAACTGCCGACCCCGCTGGAGGTGCGGGAGAAGCGGCCGGACGGGACGGTCGTCGTCACCAACCGCTTCGGCGACGGGAAGACCGCGACCGACCCGGTGCTGCACTGGCTGGCCGCCGTGCACTACCCGGACGGCAGCCAGGTGCAGATCTCGGAGGGCAACGGCGAGAACTCCTACACCTACCGCCCGGGCGATCCGGCGCTCGACACCGACCGGTTGAAGGCGATCGTGACCGACCCGGCCTGGCACCGCTGAGCGGAGGGAACCGGCGCTCCGGCACGGTGAGTTGACGCTCACCCGGGGCCGGGGCGCCGTTCCGGCGGCGGTGCGGTCAGCGCAGCCCGCCGCCGCAGCCGGTCGCGACCTCCGGGGCCGGCGCGGCGCGGCGGGCGTCGAAGTCGGCGAGCCAGCGGAGCGCGTCACCCGCCGAGGCGTCCCAGCCCGTGCCCAGGTCGACGGCGTCCTCCAGCGCGTGCCGCAGGCCGCCCGGGTCCTCCAGCGGGCCGGACGCTTCGGCGCGCTCGCCCACCAGGGCGACCCGGCCGCGGACCCGGCCCGCCCCGGCGGCCCGGTCGGGGACGGTCCAGGCGCGCCAGTCCCGGCCCATGGTCAGCACGTTGCGGGCGGCATAGCCGATCTCCGGGAAGGCCGCGAGCACCTGCTCCAGGTCGACCCGGGTACCGTCCAGGTCCGCTCCGCCGTGCCGGTGGCGGGTCGCGGAGAGGCTGAGGTAACGGGAGTCGGGCAGCGGGAAGTGCGCCACCTGCCACTGCGCGCCGACCCAGCTGGTGGCGGCGCCGTCCTGCCAGCGGCCCGCCACCAGTTCCATCGGGAGGACGGTGTGGTAGACCGCGAGCCGCGACCGCGGGGTGCGATCGGCCCACCGAGGGTCCCGGCGGACGACCGAGCGGGCCGTGCCGGAGAGGACCAGGGCGTCGCCGGTGACGCTGCGCCCGTCGGCGAGCGTCGCGACCACCGACTCGCCGTGCTCGGTGTAGCCGACCACCCGGCTGTCCGCGAGCAGTTGGACGGCCTCCAGCTCCCAGCAGGCCTCCAGCAGCGGCTCGTAGACGTCCAGCCGGTGGGCCGTCGCGTGCGTCGGGCGGCCGTCGCCGTGCCGGGCGGGCAGGGCGATCGAGCTGACCGGCTCCCCGGTCGCGCCGTCCATCACCCGGAACTCGTCGATCACCAGGGACCGTTCGCGGACGGCGTCGCCGACGCCGAGCAGGTCCAGCAGCCGGAACGCGTGCGGCGCCAGCCGGACGCCCGCCCCGCCCCCGGTGAGCACCGGCCGCTGCTCCAGGACGAGGACGTGATGGCCTCGCGCCCCCAGCGCAACCGCCGTGGCCAGACCGCTGACACCACCGCCGGCAACCAGAATTCGCATGCTTCCGATGATGGCTCCGGGGGGACGGACCGGGCGATGCGGTCACGTTGCCTGTGTCAGAACCTCCCGCCGAGGTGACACATGACGAACTCCGAGGTTTGAAACCTGCGATGTCCGATTTGCGTGGTCGGTGCGCCATGGCTCCCGCTTCGGACGCTCAGAACGAGCGGCCCATCCGCTCCATCGACACCATGCAGTGGGTCCACGGACGGACCCGGGCCCGCGCCGCGGCCACCACCTGGGCCACGTGCGCGGCGGCCGCCAGGGTCATGTGGCGGTGCCAGCCGTCGGCACCGCGCCCCTCGTAGTCGTCCAGGGCCCCGACGTGCGAGGCGGACCCGGCGAAGTCCTGCTCGACCCGCCGCGGGAGCTTCGCCAGCCGCAGCAGCACCCCGAGCGGCGTCGCCGTCAGATTCGTCAGCCAGCAGCCGACCGGCTGCTCCTGCCCCGCGTCCCACTGCCCCAGCAGGAGCAGCGGCAGCCCGGCCCACTCCACCGGCACGCCGCCGACCAGGCTCCGGCGCACGGCGCCCGTCGCCGGGTCCGTCCACTCCACCGGCCGGCGGAGCATCCGGTGCAGTTGCAGCACCCGGGCGGCGGGCAGCGAGCGAGCGCTGCGGCCCGCACCGCGGCCCGCCCCCTGGTCCAGCACCGGCAGGGTGGCCGGGACGGCGGACAGCAGCGGCGCGCCCGCCCGCGCGTAGCGGTCGAAGACCGGCCCCAGCTCGGCCCCCGGGAGGTCCAGCACGACCGGGCGGGGCCCGATCGTGCTCGGGTCGCACACCCGGGCGGCCGCCGCGACGCACCCGGCCGCCGCCTCGCCGAACGGCACCAGGTGCCACCTGACCGGCACCGTGACGTCGCTGGCCACGCCCCACATGCCGATCGCCTGCCGGCCCTTCCGGGGGACCGGCAGCGCCTGCACCACCCAGGCGGTGAAGCGCAGTTCGTTGTCGGCGTGGCGCTGCAGCGCCCTGCTGACCGGCTCCCAGTCCCAGGTGGACGCGGCGATGAAGTGGTGCAGGCTCTGGGCGAGTTCGGGGCCGCCGACCTGGGCGGCGATGTTCCGGATCGACTTGCGGCCCTCCGCCGCGATCAGCCCACGCAGGTAGAGGGCGCCCTTGGCGCGCTGGTCGCTGCGCGGCAGCGGGGCGAAGAGCACCTCGGACAGCTCGTCCAGGACGCCGCCGGCCGTCGGTCCGGGGTCCGTGGTGCCCGGCGGGCGGACGGACGGGGTGCGACCGGACGGGGCACGATCGGACAGGGTGCGATCGGACTGCGTACGGCGGGCGGTCCGGCGCCGGGTGTCGGGCTCCGCGGGTCGAGTGAAGATCGTGTCCACACCAGCGCGAACGGTCATGGCGGCAAGCCTATTTCCCCTTCGCCCGGGGTGACCGAAAACCGCCGCCGCGCCGCCCACCGGTGGGACGGCGGGCGGCGCACGGCGGGGAGTCCGGGCTCCGGGGGTCAGGCCTTCCGGGCCAGTTCGGCGTCCACACCGTCCGCGTGGGCGGCGGGCGCGGCAGCGGCGGGCTCCGGCGCCTCGCGGCGGCCGCGGGCCCACATCAGCACCGAGAGCGTCAGGGCGACCGCGGTGGCGAGGGCGGCGGTGAGGGTGACGGCCCGGGCGTCGTAGCCGAGGTCGATGGTCGCGCCGCCGAGCCAGGCGCCGAGCCCGTTGCCCAGGTTGAACGCGGAGACGTTGGCCGAGAGGGCGAGCGCGGGCGCGGCGGCGGCCACCGCGAGGATCCGCGCCTGGAGCGCCGGGATGATGGAGAAGCCCGCGGCGCCGAACAGGAACAGCGCGATCGCGGCCGGGACCTGGTGGGGCGCGGCGAGCCAGAACAGCAGCAGGGCGACCAGCAGGGCGACCTGGGCGCGCAGCACGCCGCGCATCACGTTGGCATCGGCGGCCCTGCCGCCCAGGATGTTGCCGAGGACGGAGCCGATGCCGAAGACGATCAGCAGGATGCCGACCATGGCGGGCGCGAAGTGGCCGATGTCGCGCAGCAGCGGGGCCAGGTAGGTGGAGGTGGTGAAGACCGCCCCCTGGGCCAACACGGTGATCAGCATGGACAGTTGCAGGCTCCCCTTGCGGAACACCTTCATCTGTTCGCGCAGCGACAGGCTCCCCTCCGCGCCCCCCTCGCCCTCGGTGGACAGCGCGCCGGGCACGAACCTGACGATCAGCAGCAGGCACAGCACGGCGAAGCCGGTGACGTAGCCGAAGGTGGCGCGCCAGCCGAAGTGCTGTCCGATGAAGGTGCCGATCGGGGAGCCGAGCACGTTGGCGAAGTTGAAGCCGAGCGCGATCTTGGCCATCGCGGTGGCCTGCTTGTCCGGCGGGGACATCAGGGCAGCGACGTGCCAGGCGACGGCGGCGAAGGTGCCGTGGCTGAGCGAGGTGAAGATGCGCGCGCCCATCAGCGTGGGGTAGTTGGGGGCGAGCACGGCGATGACGTTGCCGACGATGAAGACGCCCATCAGGGTGAGCAGCAGCCCCTTGCGGGACCACTTGGTGGTCAGCAGGGTGATGATCGGCCCCCCGATCGTCACCCCCAGCGCGTAGCCGGTGACCAGCAGGCCGGCGGTCGGGATGGTCACGTCCAGATCGGCGGACATCTCGGGCAGGATCCCCGCGATGACGACCTCGGCGGTGCCGACGCAGAACACTCCGAGCATCAGGGCCAGGAGGGGCAGTGGCATGGCGACCCAAGCCTTTCGTAGGGAGCCAGGTTCAAGGATGATGTATGCGATTGCATATAGATAATGGACGAACGTGCCTGGGTGGTCAACTGCCGCAAAGAGTTACGCTGGAAAACAGTGGCGGACGGACAAGCAGAACGTTCCGAAGGACTCAGTGAGGGGCCGCGTCGATGGAGACATGGGGACCGGGGAGCGGGCGGGACGAGATCGCCATCTGGCGACAGCTCACCCGCCTGATGGAGCAGGTCAACGCGACCGCGGGCAGGCGGCTGACCCGCAGCCACGGGGTCTCCATGAGCGAGTTGCTGCTCCTGCTCTCGCTCGCCGAGCAGCGCGACGGCACCCTGCGGATGTCGGACCTGGTGAAGACCCTCGGCGCCAACCAGCCCTCGGTCAGCCGGATGACCGCCCGCCTGGAGGACGCCGAGTGGGTGGTGCGGCGCAGCGCCCTGGACGACAAGCGCGGGGTGGACGTGCGGATCACCGAGGCCGGCCGGCGGCTGGCCGGGGAGGCCGAGCAGACCCTGCGCAAGGCCCTCGCCGAGGCGCTCGACTCGGCCGCCCTGAGCGACTCCACCGCCTCGCTCGTCGCCCGGCTGCGGTACGCGCCCGCGGTGCCGATCGACTGAGCAGCCCCTCTCCGTACCGGCCCCGGTCGCAGGCCACCGCCCGCGACCGGGGCCGCTTCATGCCGCTTCACCTCCCCGCAACAAGACTCCATGCGAAGTAACAGCCCAGAAATATGCATTCGAATGCATCTACTGTGACCGCTATCACGTTGCCGTGTATACGGATCGAGCACTAGCGTTCGAGGCCGACAACAGGCGGACGGTCGACTCGTTCCCACCGCCCACTCCCCCGCTCGAGGACGCTCACGGAGGTTTCGTCATGCCCGGTACCCCACTCCCCGGCCCGACCACGCACCACCGCCCGACCGCACACCACCGCCCGACCGGCCTGAACCCGGTCGCGGATCTCCCCAAGCCGCCCGGCCTGCACTGGAACATCCGGGCCGAACAGCCCGTCGCCTACAGCGTCAGCATGGTGCGCGGACTGCTCGACCTCGACGACCCCACCCTCGCCCGCGCCGTCGGCGGCGGCCACGGCAGGCCCTTCCGCTGCCTGCTCGCGATCGACTCCGCCGTCGACACCCTCTACCACGAGCGCTTCGCCGCCTACTTCGACCGCTGGCTGATCGACGCGACCTGGCAGGTCGTCCAGGGCGACGAGGACGCCAAGTCCCTGGAGCAGGCCGTCCTCGTCACCGAGGCCATGTCCCGGATGGGCATCCTTCGCCGCGCCGAGAAGGTCGTCGCCGTCGGCGGCGGCGTCGTCCTCGACATCGTCGGCTTCGCGGCGAGCATGTACCGCCGCGGCGTGCCCTACATCCGCGTCCCCACCACGCTGGTCGGCCAGATCGACGCCGGCATCGGCGTGAAGACCGGAATCAACCACGGCCACCACAAGAACCGCCTGGGCGCCTACTTCGCCCCCGAACTCGCCCTGATCGACCCGCACTTCCTGCGCACCATCGACCCCCGGCACGTCGCCAACGGCACCGCCGAGGTGATCAAGATGGCGCTGGTCAAGGACGCCGTCCTGTTCGACCTGCTGGAGGCCACCGTCGGCGACATCACCCCCGAGACCCTGGGCGGCTGCGGCTCGGCGGTCAGCGAGGTGCTCTCCCGGGCCATCTCCGGGATGCTCGACGAGCTGGAACCCAACCTCTGGGAACAGGTTTTGGAACGTTCCGTCGACTACGGCCACACGTTCAGCCCCTCCCTGGAACTGCGCGCCGACCCGCCCCTGCTGCACGGCGAGGCCGTCGCCGTCGACATGGCGATCTGCCTCGCCCTCGCCCACCTCCGCGGCCACCTCTCCGCGCACGACACCGACCGGGCACTGAGACTCCTCCAGGGCTTCCGACTCCCCGTCGCCCACCCGATCTTCACCCAGGAGCTGCTGGAGGAGGCGCTCGCCGACGCGGTCAAGCACCGGGACGGCCTCCAGCGCGTCCCGCTCACCCGGGGCATCGGCTCCGTCGTCTTCGCCAACGACCTCACCCCGGCGGAGCTCGGCCGGGCCCTGGAGTTCATCGGCGCCTGGACGACGGATGCGCGGGCCGAGCTCGTCGGCGCGGCGGTATGAGCGCGGGCACCGTGCCGCAGGCCTCGCCGGACGCCTCGCCGGACGGCCACGCGCCTGCGGACATCACCGTCTTCGACGTCGGCGGCACCCACATCCGCCGGGCCGTCTGGCAGCGCCGGGGCGGGCTGGGGACCCGCACCACGCACCCCTCCCCCAGCTTCAAGCGCTTCCCCTCGGCCACCGTCGCCGAGCTCCAGGACATGATGGTCCGCCAGCTGTGCGCCGGCGTGCCGCACACCCCGGCCCCCGTCGTCGGCATCTCCTTCGGCGCGGCCCTCGACCACCATTCCGGGCTCGTCTACGCCTCCGCCCCGCTGTGGGGCGAGCACAGCGAACCGTACGACCTGCGGGCCGCGCTGACCGCCCGGCGCCCGGACGTCCGGTGGCACATCGTCAACGACGTCACCGCCGCCCTGCTGCACGCCGCCGCGGCCGCCGAGCGCAGCGGCCACCGCAAGGTCCTGCTGGCCACCATCAGTTCCGGCATCGCCTGCCGGGTGCTCGACCAGCGGCAGCGCCGGATCCCGGTCGACGACAGCGGACTGCAGGGCGAGATCGGCCACCTGCCGGTGCACGCCGAACTCCTGGGCAGCACCATCGAGTTGACCTGCGACTGCGGCCGGCCCGGCCATCTCGCCGCCTACGCCTCCGGCCCCGGCATCGCCCGGCTGGCCGACACCCTCGCCCGCCGGGAGCCCGCCCGCTGGGCGGCCTCCCGGCTCGGCCGGCTCACCGCCGGCGGCACCGCCTTCGAGACGGCACTGCGCCGGTCCCTGGACGAGCAGGACGAGTACGGCACCGAGGGTGGGCAGGGCGGGAAGGACGGGCAGGACGGGAAGGACGGACACCCCGGGCCGGATACGCTCGCCGCCGACCTGCTCGACGCCGCGACCGCCCCCGTCGCGGCCGTCCTGCGCACCGCGCTCTGCCTCGACCCCGAGCTGGACGAGGTGGTGCTGACCGGCGGCGTCGTCCACGGCCTCGGCCACCACTACCGGCGCGCCCTGCTGGGCCACCTCACCCGCGAGGGCCTCTACCTGACCAGCGACCGCACCCCCGACTGGCTGCACCGGCGGATCACCGTCACCGCCCCCGGCGAGGCCGACAGCCTCGCCGGGGCCGGGATCGCGGCCGGAGCCGGAGCGTCGACATGACCACGGCCGAGCGCGTCCCCAGCCACCGCGCGCTGGTCCGCGAGCCCGGCGGCGTACGGCTGCGGCTGCGCCCCACCCAGGCCCCGGCCCCGGGCGAACTCCTCGTCGCCACCCAGGTCGCCGGGTTGTGCGGGACGGACATCCAGATGCTGCGCGGGCTGCGCGACGACCCGGCACCGGTGATCGGCCACGAGGGCATCGCCCGGGTGGTCGCCGCCGGCCCGGGCGTCCCCGAAGCCCTGCGCCGCCCGGGCACCCCGGTGGTGGTCAACCCGACCCACCGGACGGACCCGTCCTTCCTGCTCGGGCACAACGTCGACGGCCTGCTCCAGGAACGCACCCTGATCCCGGCGACGGCCGTCCGGGACGGCCTGGTGGTCCCGCTGGCGCAGGAGCCCGACCCGGTGCTCGGCGCCCTGATCGAGCCGTTGGCCGCCGTCCGGTACGCCCTCGGCCTGCTGGCCACCGGCCGTCCCCGGACCCTGGTGGTGTACGGCGACGGAACGATCGGGCAGCTCGCCGTCCGGGCCGCCCGCCGCCGGCTCGGCGCCGACGTCCGCGTCCTGCTCGTCCACCACACCCCGGACGGCCTGGCATGGAGCGCTGAACGGGCCTTCCCCGGAGTGGAGTTGACGCTCGACCCGGTGCCCCCGGTGGGCCCCGGGCCGGTCGCGGCCCTGCTCGCGACCCCGCGCGACGGGACCCTCGCCGCGCTCGCCGCCGCCCTGCGGCTCGGCGGCCCCGGGCTCTCCGACCGCCTCGACGACGCCCCGACCGACGACACGACCGACGACCCGACCGGCGACCTGACCGTCGACCTGTTCGGCGGCCTCCCGCCCGGCGCCGCCGTCACCGAACTGCCCGGCGTCGACCTGGCCGCCGTCCGGGCCGCCAACTGCGCCGGGCACCCCGTCCCGTACGCCTTCACCACCGCCCGCACCGCCGCCGGCCGGCGCGTCCGGCTGACCGGCCACCGCGGCGTGGGCAACGACCACCTCGCCGAGGCCGCCGCCGAGCTGTGCCACCACCCGGAGGCCTACCGCGACCTGGTGACGCACGTCGTCGGGCCGCCGGAGGCCGCCCGGATCATGACCGGGCTCTCGGCCGGCGGCGGACGCAGCGTCGCCGGGAGCCGGCTCGTCAAACTCGCGGTGCGCTTCGCCCCGGCGCCGCCCACACCCCTGGAGGCCCAGTGACCGCCCCCGCCCCCGACCGCACCCGCCGCCGCGCCCTGGTGGTCGGCGGGTCCACCGGCATCGGCCGCGGCGTCGCGGACGCCTGGGCCGAGGCCGGACTGGACGTCACCGTGCTCAGCCGCTCGCGCCCGGCCGGGCCCGGGGCCGAGCGGCTGCGCTGGGCGGCCACCGACCTGACCGACGCCGACCGGGTCGCCGAGAACCTGTCCCTGGCCAGCACCGAGCCGCTGCACGCCGTCTGCTACTCGGCCGTCCACTACGGCGACCGGCGGACCCTCTTCCGCGAGTGCACCGAGGCCGAGTGGCGCCGCCAACTCGACGTCAACCTGCACGGCCTCTGGCTGACCCTCTCCTGGACCGTCCCGGCCCTGCGCCGACCCGACCGTCCCGGGGTGTTCCTCGGCATCTCCTCCGAGGTCGTCTACAACGCCGGGCCGGGCCGCTCCGGCTACGCCGCCACCAAGGCGGGCGCCGCCGCCCTGCTCGACTCCGTCGCCCAGGAAGAGGCCGCCGAACTGCCGGGCACCGAGGCGCTGCGGATCGTCCAGGCCCTGCCCGCCGGCATGGTCGACACCCCCGGGATCCGGCGCCGTCGCCCCGACGGCTTCGACTACACCGCCTACATGCGCCCGGCGAGCTTCGCCCCGCTGGCCCGCGAGCTCGCGGCGACGGCCGGCGCGGGTCTGCACGGCGCCCACCTGGTGGTGGACCCCGAGGGCGGCTGGCGCCCGGTCGGCGAGGGGCTGCCGCTCTCCCAGAGCCGCCCCGTCCCGGCCGCCGCTACCGCCACCGCCACCGCCAGGGCCGTCTCCGGCGCCGCCTCGTGACCGCCGCCCCGCTCCTCGGGCTGGCCGGCTGGCGCCTGCCCGGGGACCACCTCGACGCGGTCCGGCTCACCCACCGGGCCGGCGCCGACGGCCTCCAGCTCGACCTCGGCGGCCCCGGCCGCGGGCCGTGGCTCGACGCGCCGGGCACCGTCGACCGGATCCTGGAGCGCTGCGCCCGACTCCGGGTCCGACCGCTCGCCGTCGCGGGCAACACCCTCAACGACATCGGCCTGCACGCCCCGCCGGGCGGCCGGGACGCGCTGCGCGTCCGACACGTCCTGATCCGGGTGCTGGACGCCGCCCACGCCCTGGGCGCCCCGCTGGCCTTCGTCCCCAGCTTCCGCCGCAGCGCCGTCACCGACCGCGCGGAACTGGACCGCACGGCCGCCGTGCTGGCCTGGGCGGCGGCGGAGGCCCGGGCCCGCGGGCTGCTGCTGGCCAACGAGAACGACCTCGACCCGGCGCGCGCCCGCCGTCTGGTCGACCAGGTCGCGGCGGACGGCTTCCGGCTGCTGCTGGACACCTACAACCCGCGGGTCGCCGGGGTCGACGCGGTGGCCCTGGTCGAGGCCGTCCACCCCTGGCTCGCGCCCCACGTCCACCTCAAGGACGGCACCGGCGGCGTGGTGGCGCGGGACCTCCTCGGCGACGGGGACGGCCCGGTCCGGGAGGCCCTCGCCGCCCTCACCGCGCACGGGTTCCGGCCCGAGGCGCTGGTCCTGGAGAACGACCACCGCGACGGCGACCCCGTCCGCCTCGCCCTCGACCTCGAACGCGCCCGCGACCTCGCCCGCACCCACCAGCCGTCCGCCCCCCGCCCCTGAGGAGCCCCCGTGCCCCAAGCGCCGAACCTCCCGGCCGAGTACGCCACCACCACCCTGCGGGACGGCGTGGTGAGCCTCGGCACCCGCCCCTTCCCCCACGACGCGCTCCGCGCCGACACCGTCCTCATCAAGCCCGACCACCTGGGCATCTGCCGCGCCGACGCCAAGGAGGTCGTCGGCTCGCGCGACGTCCCCGAGGACCGCGGCCCGCTCTTCGGCCACGAACTCGTCGGCACCGTCGCCTTCGCCGGCGCCCGGACCGGCTTCCGGGCGGGCGAACTCGTCACCCTCAACCCCAACATCACCCCCACCCGCACCACCGGCTTCGCCGAGTACGTCTTCGTCCACGGCACCGAGGCGCAGCTGGACCAGGCCGTGGTGCGCGTCCCCGAGGCCGGCATCCGGGACGCCGTCTGGATGCCCGAGCCCTTCGCCTGCATCGTGCACGCGCTCCGCAAACTGCTCGAACTCACCGCCCTCACCGACCTGCGGGGCAAGCGCGTCGCCGTCCTCGGCGCCGGCTGCGCCGGCCTCACCTTCGCCCTGTACGCCCGCCACCTGGGCGCCTCGCCCACCGTCTTCAACCGCGGCGAGGCCCGGCGCGCCTTCGCCCGGCAGCAGGGCCTGCTCGCCCCCGAGGAGATCCACCCGCTGACCGACGCCAAGGCGCCGCAGCACCAGGACCGGTACCACGTGGTGATCGTGGCGACCACCGTCTCGACCACCGAACTCCTGGACACCGCGAGCGACTTGGCCGTCGACGGCGCCGTCCTCTTCGTCTACGGCGGCACCCGCCGGGGCGACACCTACCCGCCCGGCCGGGCCGACGTCGACACCATCCGCCGCCAGGAGCTCATCGAGCCGGTCGAGCACCACGGCAAGCGGCTGCACCTCGCCGGCGCCTACGGCTGCCACCGCGAGGACTACGAGGAGGGCTTCCGGCTGCGCGCCGAACACCCGCTCACCTTCCCGCTGGAGAAGCTGACCTCGCTGCGGATCGGCCTGGCCGACTTCCCGCGCCGGATGACCGAGATCGCCGCCGAACGGGAGGACCACCCCGGCAAGGTGATCATCGACCTCGCGCCCTGACCCCGACCGGACGGGCGCGCGCACCGGCTTCGCAGCCGGGGCCGGTGTTCGCCCGGTGGCGTGACACGGGGATCCGACTCCGCGTCGGACGGGCGTGGCGGGAAACCGATCGGACACGATCCTCCCTGTCCGAGCAGGCGCTTCCCGAGGAGCGAGCATGACGACGGCGCAGACCGCACCGATGACACCCCAGGTGGCCATGACCCTCGCGGCGATCGCGGCGACCGCCGCCACCCCGCGCCCGTCCGGGGAGCCGGTGCCGGAGCAGCGGAGCCGGGTACTCCTGGGCATCACCCAGCAGTTGGCCTGCGCCGGCCTCGCCACCGGGACCGACTGGAGCCTCCGGTGGCTGGCGCTGGGCCCCGGCAGCGCCAATCTGGCGTACCTGGCCGCCGCCCCCGCCGCCAACAGCTTCGCCGTGGTCATCCGCGGCACGGTCGGCAACGTGACCGACCTGCTGGAGGACCTCGACGTGGGCACGGTGGTGCCGTGCACCGCCGTCGGTTCACCGTCCGCGCCGGTGTCGGTGTCCAAGGGCGCGATGGCGGCCTTCACCCAGGTCGTGTCGATGAGCGGCGACGGCGTGACCCTGGTGCAGGCACTCGCCGACGCCCTCGCCGGGGCCGCGCCGAACCCCGCGGTGTACGTGACCGGCCACAGCCTCGGCGGCTGCATCGCCACCATGGTCGCGCCCTACCTCCGGACCCTGTCCTGGCCAGGCGGCACCCCGCAGTTCGGCCTCTGCACCTTCGCCGCCCCCACCGCCGGCGGCCCGGACTTCGCCGACTACGTCGACTCCCTGCCGTGGATCGTCAACGCGCGCTACTACAACCCCTACGACGTCGTGCCGCTCGCCTGGACCTCGCTCGACGACGCCGAGGACTGGTACCCGACTCCCCCCGGCCCGGCGGCGAACGACGACGTCACCACCGTCCTCTCGGCGATCGCCGGCCTGCCCGGCCCGAACCGGTACGCCCAGCCCGGCGACGCCGTGCCGCTGACCATCGACTACGGCCACACCCACGACCCGGACTTCGTCAAGAAGTCCCTCCCGGACTTCGCGGGCCAGCTCGCCTTCCAGCACGCCGACTCCACCTACCTGGGCCTGCTCGGCGCCCCCGACGTGCTGGCGGGCCCGGTGGTGCGGGCCCTGTCCGCCAACACCGGGGAGGGCGGCACCGCGCTCGCCGTCGCCGGCAGCGGCTTCGGCCCGGGCACGGCGGTCGACTTCGGCGAAGTCCCCGTCCAGGACCTGGCGGTCAGCGGCGACGGCCTCGCGATCAGCCTCCACGCGCCCGCGGGCGCCGGGGTGGTCGCCGTCCGGGTCACCACCGAGCTCGGCACCTCACCGGCCGTCCCCTTCGGCCAGTTCGCCTACGGCGGCCCGGCGCCGGTGATCACCACCGGCCTCTTCCCGGACACCGGTCGCAGGGGCGCCTCCGTCACCGTCACCGGCGTCAACTTCGGCGCCGACGCCCAGGTCTTCTTCGGCGCCAACCCCGTGGCGTCGCCGCAGGTCGACCTGCCGTACCGGATCGTCGCCACCGCGCCCGCCCCGACCATCGGCCTCGGCAAGCCCAGCACCGTCAACGTGACCGTGCTGTCGAACGGCTACTCCTCCCCGGCCGGACCGCAGAACGAGTTCAGCTACCTGGAACTGTCCCCGGACCCCTCCCCGGAGTCGTGATCACCGCGCCGGCGGCCTGGTCGCCGACGGCTGCCCGTCCTCCCGCACCCAGGCGCCGACGCCCAACCGCCCGGTCGTGCCCAGGTCCAGCTCCGGCACCACCATCACCGGCGCGGCGCCCGGCAGCGCCCGGACCCGCAGGTACGGGGCGTCCACCGGGCCTCCGGCGCCCGCCTCGGTGGTGTTGCGCCACGCCAGCGTGGACCGCGCCCCCTCGCCCGGCTTCAACGCGAACGGCCGCGGCGGGTCGTCCGCCCCGGTGCCGCTCGCGATCTGCGCACCCCCGTGCAGGAGTTGCACGCCGTCGACCGCCTTGTGCGCCACGTCGAGGAGCTGGAGCTCCGGGTAGCCGTTGACGTTCACCGTGGCCGTCCCGCAGTTGCGCAGGTGCAGCCCCACCACCCGCAACCCCATCGCCGCGTCGCCGTCGTCCGCACTCACCCGCACCCCGGAGGCCGGACACGGCCCGTCCGGGCGCGAGGCCTCGGCGCTCGGCACGCTCCGCACCTTGACGACCTTCACCGCCGAGGTCTTCCCGTCCAGCTCCACCCGCCCCTTCGCGGTCGCCCCCGGCGCGAGATCCGTGACCGTCCTCGTCTCGTTGTCCAGCACACCCCCGGTCGCCCCCGTGCGACCGAACACCACCGTCACATCGGCGGCCTCCCCGCCCGGGTTGGTCACCTCGTACTCCGCGCAGGCCGCACTCGCCGCCGTGATCCGCACCCCGTCCTTCGCCACCGGCCCCGGCGAGGCCGACGCCACCCCGCACGGCCCCGCACTGCCGGAGCCGGCGGCCGAAGCCGAAGGCCCCCCACCCACCCCGGCCACCTGGCTCCCGCACCCCGCGAGCAGCACCACCACCGCCACCGCACCGACCGCACCCACCCCGCGCCTCACCGGCACCACCCCACCCATCCCGAACTCACCCATCCGACCATCCGATCACGAACCACCCCACCCCACCGTGACCGCCGTCACTCCCCCTGCAACAGCCCCGCAACGTCGCCGCCGGTGGAGGATGATCCTCGGATGCCGGAACCCAGCCCTGCCCTCGAACGACTGGTCGCCAACGAGAACAGCTTGAGCGACCTGCTGGCCTTCCTGTTCGAGCGTGATCCCCGGCCCCTGATCGACCTGCTCGGCCTCGCCCCCGGCACGTACCGGTGTCGACGCGAGGTCAAACAGGCTGCCGGCCGCCTGGACCTCGTGGTGTACCGGCGATCGGACGACCGTCCCGTGGCCGTGCTGGAGATGAAGGGCGCCTCCGACGAGCACGACGATCAGTTGAACCGCTACCGGGCCTGGGCCGAAACCCTCGATCCCGTACCGGCCCTGTTCTTCTGCACCTTCGACGCCGCCCGGTCCACCGAGCCGTGGCGACCGCTGCGCCTCGTGACGATCTTCCACGCGTGGCACTCGGCCGCCGATCCGCACGCCGCGTGGCTCGCGCGCGGGATCACCGACGTTCTGCACAGCTGGGACACGGAGGCCGACGGTGCGATCGGGAGTTCCTCCGGCTGGTACGTGCCGGACGTGGTGAGCCGTCGCACGGCCCTCGACCTCGACGACGCGCTGCGCCGCGACCATCCGGGCGCGGCCGAAGCGAGCGCCCTGAGCACCAGCGGCGGAAACCCGATGGTGATGGCCTGGCGACACCACCCCTCCGGCTCCGACCACGCCTGGATCGCCGTGGACCTGCGCTGCCCCGGCCGTGGGATGCCCACCCAGCCGTGGCTGTTCCGGCCGTGCGTCGACGTCCTCACCGGTGACAGGCCGACGGTGGAAGCCGTGCTCGAAGCCCACGACCTGGCCGTGGAGCTGCAACCGGCGATGGCGCTGTCCTCCGTCCAGGAGGGCCTTCGCCGGCGGGGCCGTCCGGAACTGGCCGCAGCGCTCCGCGCCGACAAGCACGACGGCCTGAACGGCCCCGCCGATCCCGAGGTCCTGGCCGGCTGGCGCGACCGGCTCGTCAGCGGCGCGAGCACACCCCGACTGCATCCGGTCTTCTTCCACGACAGGCGGCGGCGCCTGGCGACCCAGTTCCGGCTCGACGTCGGCTCACTCACGCGGACCGACCTCGCGGACCTCACCCTCGCGGTCCTGGACCACCTCGTGGAACGGGCGGACGCTCTCCGGTCCGACCGGACCGGCCCAGCCCACGCGACAGCAGGTCCACACCACTCAGGTCCACACGACTCAGGGGCGGGCGACTCAGGGGCGGGCGAGGATCTGCCGTAGTACGTCGAGGAGTTGGGTCGCTTCGGCGGCCGGGTGCGGGGCCTGCCAGGCGATGTGACCGTCGGGGCGGACGAGGGTGGCGCCGGTGGATGGGAGGGCGAGCGGCCGCATCAGGTCGGCGGGGAGGAGGTGGAGGGTGATGGGGAGGCCGGCAGCCGTGGCGGTGTCGGCGTGGCGCTGCCAGGTGGCGTCGGCGGTGAGGAGGGTGAAGCCCGGGCCGACCAGGTCGAGGGTGGAGCCGGTGGGGAGCGGCAGGTGCGGGAGGCGGGTGCCGGGGGCGGGGTCGGGGTGGGCGCCGTCCGGGTCGAGGGGTGGGCGCGGCGCCGGGGTGGCGGGGAGGACGGCGGTGGAGGTGTAGGCCGCGGTGAGCAGCAGTTCGTCGTCCATCCGGTAGCTGGTGCGGGCACGGGAGTTGGCGAGGGAGATGTCGATGACCTGGCGGGCCACGGGGCGGCGTTCGGCCTCATAGCTGTCGAGCAGCGCGTCGCCGGCCGTACCGGCCGTGACGGCGGCCAGCTTCCAGGCGAGGTTGTCGGCGTCGCCGATGCCGGCGTTCATGCCGTGCCCGCCGGTCGGCGGCGTCACGTGGGCCGCGTCGCCGGCCAGGAGCACCCTGGACTTCCGGTAGCTGTCGGCGAGTTGGGCGTCCATCCGCCAGATGGTGGTGTCCAGGACGGTCACGGCCAGGCCCGGCAGCCCGGCCGCCTCGCGGATCAGCCGGGCCAGCCGCGGGTGGTCGGCCCGCAGGGCGGTGATGTCGTCGCGGCCGGGGTCGTACGGGTGCTGGTAGATCCAGCGCCGGTCGTTGTCGACGGCGAGGAAGCCGCCCCGGCCGGGCTCGGTGAGGAAGTAGGAGGCGCTGGCCCGGTCGGCGACGACCTCGCCGAGGGGCGCCTCGAAGCGGACACCGAGGAAGTGGCCGAGGCCGGTGGGCCCGGCCATGGCGATCCCGGCGGCCGCGCGGACGGTGCTCGACGCGCCGTCGCAGCCGATCAGCCGGTCGGCGCGGACGGTGTGCCGCTCGCCGCTGCCGCGTTCCTCCAGGACGGCTTCCACGCCGTCGGCGTCCTCCGTGTACGCCACCAGCCGGGTCGCGAACCGGACGGCCTGCGGGGCGAGTTCCCGGGCGCGCCGGGCGAGGACGGCCTCCAGGGCGTCCTGGGAGCAGATCAGCCCGGGGGACGGGGTCCGCTCGGGGCCGTCCGGCGCGGCGACCCCGGTGCGGACGAAGTCCGGGTCGACCAGGGTGCGGCCGCGGTAGAAGTACACCTGGGAGGGCGGGAGGCCGGCCCGCCGGATCTCCGATTCCAGGCCGCAGCGCCGGAACACCTCCATCGAACGCGCCGACACGCCACGGGCCTTGGGGTGCCGGGAGGTGTCGGGGTGCGCCTCGACGAGCAGGTGGTCCACGCCGTGGCCGGACAGCAGGAGGGACAGCGTCAGGCCGACGGGGCCTGCGCCGACGATGAGCACGGAGGTCGTTGCCGGGAATCGCATGCCACTCCTTCGTAACGGCTATTCTCGATTTTTGACGTTACCATGGTGGCGGCAGAGAGCACCCAGGAGACGAGGACACCCCGACACCATGCCCCGGACCCCCGACCCGACGCCCGAAGCCCCCGCCCCCTCCCGGGGCCCCGACGACAACCCCCGCGGCCTCCACTTCCTCGCCGACCTCGCCAACACCGTCCGCGCGAACCCCGACACGGGCGCCGCCGAGCTCCAGGCCCTCCTGGACCGCCACGGCGGTCCGCCGTTCCACCTCACCGAGGCCGACGCCCGGGAACTGTGCGAGGCCACCGCCCCCGTGATCGCCGTCCTCGACACCGACGACCCCGACCACGCCGCCGAGGCGATCAACGCCCTCCTCGACCGCTACCCGCCCCGCCCGCACCTCGTCCGGCTCCCCGGCCGCCCCTGGTCCCTGCACACCCGGGCCCCCGCCGACGCCGGCCTCACCCACTGGCTGCTCTCCACCGCCGCCCTCGCCCTCGGCCTGTGGCTCAGCGAACGCGGCACCTGCGCCTGGGGCCGCTGCGCCGCCCCGGGCTGCGGCCGCCACTACATCGACACCGGCCGCCGCACCCCCCAGCGCTACTGCACCCCCCGCTGCGCCACCCGCGTCCGCGTCGCCACCCACCGGGCCGCCCGACGGACCGGCGACTGAGCCCGCACATCAGGCCCGCGGCAGCGGGCAGGTATCAGGGGTCGTCCGGCTTCGGGGCGGGACGACCGGGCCCGGTCCCGGATGCGGCCGGGAGGGCGTGGGAGGGACGGCGGGCATGGGCGAGCTGGACGGCAGGACGGCGCTGGTGACGGGCGGGTCCCGGGGGATCGGGCGGGCGGTCGCACGGCGGCTGGCCGACGACGGGGCGCTGGTCGCGGTGCACTACGGCGGCAACGAGGAGGCCGCCGCGGAGACCGTGAAGCTGATCGAGGGGGCGGGCGGCCGGGCGTTCGCGGTGCCGGCCCGGTTCGACCGGGGCGACGGGCCGGACCGGCTGTTCGAGGGCCTCACCGCCGGATTGGCGGAGCACGGCGAGGACGGCCTGGACATCCTGGTCAACAACGCGGGCGTGCACCTGGCCGGTTCGATCGGCGAGATCACCGAGGAGGACTTCGACCGGGTGATGGCGGTCAACGTCCGCGCGCCGCTCTTCGTGATCCAGCGGACCCTGCCGCTGCTGCGGGACGGCGGCCGGATCGTGAACGTGGCCTCGGCGGCCGCCCGGATCGCCTCACCGCTCCAGATCGGCTACACCGTCAGCAAGACGGCCCTGGAGGCGCTCGCCGCGCCGCTCGCCAACGACCTCGGCCGGCGCGGGATCACCGTCAACACCGTCAACCCGGGCGTGATCCTCACCGACATGACCTCCGCGTGGACCAGCGCCCCCGAGGCGATGGCCGGGCTCGAGTCGATCACCGCCCTGGGCCGGATCGGCACGCCCGAGGACGTCGCGGACGTGGTCGGCTTCCTGGCGGGCCCGCGCGGCCGCTGGGTGACCGGCCAGACCGTCGACGCCTCCGGCGGCACCTACCTGGGGCCGATCCCGCCGGGCGCGCCCAGCGCTGCCGAGACGGACGGGCCCGGTCCGGCGGAGGCCTGACGGGCGGCACGGGCCGCACGGGCCCCGGCGCGGCGGGGCGGCAGGGGCGGCAGGGGCGCGGACACGTACCGGGGGCGCGGCGGGAACCGGAGGTCGGCCGGACGCGTGATCATGGGGCATGAGCACACATCTCCCCGAGGAGCCGGCGACCCCCGCGCTGGTCGTCGACGCCGATGTCATGGAGCGCAACATCGCCCGGATGAGCGCGGCGGCCCTCGACGGCGGCTTCGCGGTGCGCCCGCACGCCAAGACCCACAAGTGCCCGGAGATCGCGCGGCGCCAGCTCGACGCCGGTGCGGTGGGCCTGAGCGTGGCCACCGTCGGCGAGGCGGAGGTCTTCGCCGCGAACGGCGTGTCCGACCTCTTCATCGCCTACCCCCTGTGGGTCGACGACGCCAAGGCCCGTCGCCTGCGCGCCCTCGCGGACTCGGTCGCCCTGCGGGTGGGAGCGGACTCCGTGGAGGGTGTCCGGCGGCTGGGGCGGGCGCTGCGGGGAGCGGCGGCCCCGGTGCAGGTGATGATCGAGATCGACTCCGGTCACCACCGGACCGGGGTCGTTCCGGCCGACGCGACCGAGATCGGCCTCGCCGCCGTCGACGCCGGGCTGGAGGTGGCGGGCGTCTTCACCTTCCCCGGCCACGGCTACGGCCACGACCCCCGCGCCCGCGAGCACGCGGCCCGCGACGAGGAACGGGCGCTCGGCGAGGCCGCGGAGGCGCTGCGGGCCGTGGGGATCGCGGTGCCGGTGGTGAGCGGCGGATCGACGCCGACGGCCGGGCAGTGGCGGTCCGGCGCCGTGAACGAACTGCGCCCGGGGGTGTACGTCTTCAACGACGCGACCCAGCTGGCCATCGGCAGCTGCACCGCGGACGACCTCGGGCTCTACGCGCTCGCGACCGTGGTGAGCAGCCCGGGCCCCGGCCGTTTCGTGCTCGACGCGGGCAGCAAGGTGCTGGGCTCCGACGCATCGCCCTGGGTCCGCGGCCACGGCTACCTCCCGGACCACCCGGATGCGGTGGTGGCCTCCCTGTCCGAGCACCACGCCACCGTCGTGCTGCCCGAGGGCGGGCCCACTCCCCGCCTGGGCTCCCGGGTCGCCGTCGTCCCGGTCCACGTCTGCACGCCGGTGAACCTGGCCGACACCCTCGAGGTGGTCCGGGCCGGGGAGGTCGTCGACCGCTGGACGGTGGCCGCTCGGGGCGCCAACAGCTGAACGGCGGCTGAACGGCGGCTGACCGACGACCGGGCGGACGCTCGGCAGGGGGCGGGTGGGTTCGGCCGAACC
>NZ_JBHWIV010000023.1:0-32221 GCF_042731675.1 Kitasatospora sp. NPDC059827
ATATCTGGCGTTGACTTTTGGCACGCTGTTGAGTTCTCAAGGAACGGACGCTTCCTTCGGACCGCCTTCCAGCGGGCCCTCCGGGCGCTTCGTTCTTTCGTGTTTCAAGCTTATCAGATGTTTTCCGCTCCGTTTTCCGGAGTTTCATTCATCGGATTCACTTTCCGCTTTGTCGCCCCGGTCTCCCGCGGCGACTCCGGAACTGTACGGGGACCGACCCGCCACATGCAAATCGCCTCCGCCCAGGGTCCGGGCGGAGGCGATGCACTGTCAGGTCCGGGTGTCAGGCCCGGCCCATCTCCTCGGCGATGGCCGCCGCGAAGGCGTCGATGTCGGCCTCCGTGGTGTCGAAGGAGCACATCCAGCGGACCTCACCGGTCTGCTCGTTCCAGAAGTAGAAGCGGTAACGCTTCTGCAGTCGCTCGCTGACCTCGCGCGGGAGGATCGCGAACACCGCGTTGGCCTGGACCGGGCGCACGACCTCGACGCCGTCGATCTTCCGGACCGCGGCGTCCAGACGGCGGGCCATCGCATTGGAGTGGCCGGCGTTGCGCAGGTAGAGGTCGCCCGCGAGCAGCGCCTCGAACTGGACGGAGACGAAGCGCATCTTCGAGGCGAGCTGCATCGAGGTCTTGCGCAGGTACTTGATGTTGCGCACCCGCTCCGGGTTGAGCACCACCACGACCTCACCGAGCAGCAGGCCGTTCTTCGTACCGCCGAAGGACAGCACGTCGACGCCCAGGTCGGTCGAGAAGGCCCGCATCGGCAGGCCGAGCGAGTCGGCCGCGTTCGCCAGGCGGGAGCCGTCCATGTGGACGAGCATGCCGAGCTGGTGGGCGTGGTCGATGACCGCGCGGAGCTCGTCGACCGTGTAGAGGGTGCCGAGCTCGGTGCTCTGGGTGATGGACACCGCGAGCGGCTGCGCGCGGTGCTCGTCGCCGAAGCCGTAGGCCTGCTGGTCGAGCAGCTCGGGGGTGAGCTTGCCGTCCGGGGTGGGGACGGTGTGCAGCTTGATGCCGCCCATCTTCTCCGGCGCGCCGCCCTCGTCCACGTGGATGTGGGCGGTGTCGGCGCAGACCACGGCGCCCCAGCGCGGCAGCAGCGCCTGGAGGGCGACCACGTTGGCGCCGGTGCCGTTGAAGACCGGGTAGGCCTCGGCCTTGTCGCCGAAGTGGCGGCGGAAGACGTCCTGGAGGTGGTTCGTGTAGTCGTCCTCGCCGTACGAGATCTGGTGGCCGCCGTTGGCGAGGGCGATCGCGGCGAGGACCTCGGGGTGCACGCCCGCGTAGTTGTCGCTGGCGAAGCCGCGGACGGCGGGGTCGTGCCGCCGTACCGCGTCCGTACGGGTGAGGTCGGTCATCGGGCTGTCAGCCACAGGTGCTGTCCGTTCAGTTCTGCTGCGGGGCGGTCCCAGAGGTCCGCCAGGTGTCCGGCGAGGTCGGCGGTGTCGGTGAAGCCGTTGAACTTGGCCTCCGGCTTCTCGGCCCGCATCTCGGGGCTGACCAGCGCCTTGATGACCAGGATCGCAGCCGCGGCGGTGGGCTCGCCGTCCGGGGAGGTGGTCTCCTTCTTGAAGGAGTCGGCCATCGCGAGGGTCCAGGCCTCGGTGGCGGCCTTGGCGGCCGCGTAGGCGGCGCCGCCCGCGGTCGGCTTGTGCGCTGCCGCGGCGGAGATCATGGCGTAGCGGCCGGCGGAGCTGCGGACCAGCGCGGGCTGGAAGGCCAGCGAGGTGTGCTGGAGGGTGCGCACGACGGTGTCGTGCAGGAAGTCCCAGTCGTCCAGACGGCTGTCGAAGAAGGTCTTGCTGCCGCGCCAGCCGCCGACCAGGTGGAACACGCCGTCGACGTGGCCGTGCTCGGCCTCCAGGTGGTCGGCCCAGTCGTGGACCTCCTGCGGGTCGAGCAGGTCGATCACCTGACCGCTCACCTTCGCTCCGCGCACCGCGACCCGGGTGGCGTCCAGGGCGGAATCCAGGCGCTGGGGGTCGATGTCGGCACCGATCACGGTGGCGCCCTCGGCCGCGAGGCGGCGCAGCACGGCCTGGCCGGCCGGGCCACTGGCTCCGGCGACCGCGATGACCTTGCCGGCCAGCTTGGTGGAGGGGTTGGTGGTCACGCGGCGACTCCCTGGATACCGGCGCCGGTGATGCCGGCGGTGGCGGCGATGACGCCGCGGAGCTTCTTGGACAGGGCCTCGTAGAACATGCTCAGCGGGAACTCGTCCGGGAGCACGGCGTCGCACAGCGCCTTGTTCAGGGCCTTGCCGTCGGTGAGGTCGAGCGGGAGGGCCTCGGGGCCCTTGGCCCAGGTGGAGGCCGGGTGCGGGGTGAGGTAGCGGGAGACCAGCTCGTAGGCGGCGATCCAGTGGGCCGGCTTGGGCCGGTCGATGCCGTCGCGGTAGAGGGTCTCGATGTCGGCGCAGAGGGCGTTGGTGACCTGCGGGGCGCGCTCCCAGTCGATGGTGAGGCGGTTGTCGCGCCAGCGCAGCGCGTCGTGCTTGTGCAGGTACGCGAAGAGCAGCTGGCCGCCCATGCCGTCGTAGTTGCGGACGCGGTCGCCGCTGACCGGGAAGCGGAACAGCCGGTCGAAGAGGATCGCGTACTGGACGTCGCGGGCGTGCGGGTTGCCCTCGGCCTCCAGCTGCACCGCCTCCTTGAAGGTGGTGAGGTCGCAGCGGAGCTCCTCCAGGCCGTACATCCAGAACGGGCTGCGCTGCTTGATCATGAAGGGGTCGAACGGCAGGTCGCCGTGGCTGTGGGTGCGGTCGTGGACGAGGTCCCACAGCACGAAGGTCTCCTGGGCGCGCTGCTGGTCCTCGAGCAGGCCCTCGGCGTCGGCCGGGATCTCCAGGCCGAGCTGCTGGACGGCGCTGGTGGTGACGGCGCGGAAGCGGGCGGCCTCGCGGTCGCAGAAGATGCCGCCCCAGGTGAACCGCTCCGGCGCCTTGCGCACGGCGACCGTCTCGGGGAAGAGCACGGCGGAGTTGGTGTCGTAGCCGGCCGTGAAGTCCGTGAAGGTGATCGGCACGAACATCGGGTTGTCGAACCGGGTGCGCTCCAGCTCGTCCAGCCACTCGGGCCAGACCACGCTCAGCAGGACGGCCTCCAGGTTGCGGTCCGGGTTGCCGTTCTGGGTGTACATCGGGAAGACGACGAGGTGCTCCAGGCCGTCCTCACGCTGCTCGGCGGGCTGGAAGGCAAGCAGCGAGTCCAGGAAGTCGGGCTCGCGGTAGCCGGTGTCGGCCCACTTGGCGAGGTCCGCGTCGACGGCCTTCAGGTAGGCGGCGTCGTGCGGGAAGTGCGGGGCGAGCTCCTCGATGGACGCCCGGACGTCGGCGACCAGCGGGTCGACGGTGTGGCGCTGGACCGCGGACAGGTCGATGGAGCCGTCCTTGGACTGCAGCGGGCGCAGCGTCTCGACGGCCTCCTTCAGGCGCAGCCACGCCGGGTGAGCGGCGAGGGTCGAGGCCGGGGCGTCGGCCGCCGCAGCGAGCCTTGGCGAAAGATTCTGCATCGTGGACTCACTTCGACAGGAGTTATTTCAACGAGGACACCATAAGTACGAAAGGTTCTCCCGTTCAAGGGGGTCCGAACCGGCAAACCTCCCGTGTGCCGCCGCTCCGGCCCCGGAATCTCCGCCGGAGCCCCGGTTGTCCGACATGTGGACGGTTTCCTGGATGTTCTGGACAGCCGTGCCGTCCTGATGCGAACCTCCCCGCATGCTCCCGGAGGTGATCACGGTGGCCGAGCGCCACGACAACCCGTTCCGGGCGCCCTCCCGTCAGCAGGCCTGTTGTCCCTGCCGCCGCCCGCACGGCCGCTGCCACTGCCGCCGCTGTCGCTGATCCGGCCCGGGGCGCCGCGGACGCGGGCCCGTACGCCGACCATGCCGTGTGTGTTCCGGCGCCGCCACCGGGGGAAGTGACCCGCCGGGAAGCGGCCCGCCCGGTCCGGCCCGCAGCACCCCCGGCCCCTCCCCCCGTCCCGCCCGGTCCTCCCCTGGAGCCCTGCCATGAGCCTCCGCAAGCCGTCCACCGCCCTGCCCCTCGCCGCGCTCGCCGTCGTCGCCGCCGTGCTCTCCGGGTGCGCGCCGCAGGACGCCAGGTCCGACGGGGCCGCCGCCTCCGGCACCCCGGGCACCGCGGGTGCGGCCGCGGGGTGCGCGCCGGGGGCGCTGGCCACCCGGACCGCCGGGAAGCTGACCGTCGGCACCGACAAGCCGGCGTACGACCCCTGGTTCTCCGAGGACAAGCCGGAGAACGGGAAGGGCTTCGAGTCGGCCGTGGCGTACGCGGTGGCGGAGAAGCTGGGCTACCCGAAGGACAAGGTCGGCTGGGTGGTCGCGCCGTTCGGCAAGGCGACCGCGCCGGGCGCCAAGGACTTCGACTTCGACATCAACCAGGTGTCCATCAGTGACGAGCGCAAGCAGGCGGTGGACTTCTCCTCCGGCTACTACGACGTGCGCCAGGCCGTCATCGCGTTGAAGGGCTCCAAGGCGGCGGGGGCGAAGAGCGTCGCCGACCTCAAGGGCGCCAAGTTGGGCGCCCAGGTCGGCACCACGAGCCTGGACACCATCACCGACACCATCAAGCCGAGCACCCAGCCGGCCGTGTTCGACTCCAACGACCTGGCCAAGGCCGCGTTGAAGAACGGTCAGGTGGAGGCGCTGGTCGTCGACCTGCCGACGGCGTTCTACATCACCGGCGCCGAGGTGCCGGAGGCCCAGGTGGTGGGGCAGTTCGCATCCGCCTCGAAGGCCGAGCAGTTCGGGCTGGTGCTGGACAAGGGCTCCCGGCTGACGCCGTGCGTGTCGCAGGCGGTGGACGCGCTGCGCGCGGACGGGACGCTGGCCGGGCTGGAGAAGCAGTGGCTGTCGGACGCCGTCTCGGCGCCGGTGCTCAAGTGAGTGCGGAGGCGGGCCCGGCCGGGCCGGTCGACACCGCCGGAGCCGCGGCCGGGCCCGCCTCCCCGGCCGGGGAGGACGGGTACCGCCCGTCCGAGCGGCGGCTCGCGCACGAGGCGTACCGGCGGGCCCGGGCCCGCCGCTCGGCGCTGGTCGCCACCGCCTCGACCCTGCTGACGGCCGTCGCGCTCTACCTGCTGGTCGTCAACTCCCCCGGCTGGGCGGTGACCCGGCGGACCTTCTTCAACCTGGACTACGCCCGCCAGGCGCTGCCCGAGGTGCTCCGCGGGCTGCGGCTCAACCTGGAGCTGATGCTCGGCTGCGGGGTGCTGATCATGGTCTTCGGGCTGCTGCTGGCGGTGCTGCGGACGCTGCGCGGGCCGGTCTTCCTACCGGTGCGGCTGCTGGCCACCGCTTACGTGGACTTCTTCCTCGGGCTGCCGATGATCATCTGCCTGCTGGTGATGATCACCGGGGTGCCGGCGCTGCGGCTCACCGGGGTGACCACCGATCCGCTGCTGCTCGGCGGGGCCGCGCTGGTGCTGACGTACTCGGCGTACGTGTCGGAGGTGTTCCGCTCCGGCATCGAGTCGGTGCACCCCAGCCAGCGGGCCGCAGCGCGCTCGCTGGGGCTGACCAACGCGCAGGCCATGCGGTTCGTCGTGCTGCCGCAGGCGGTGCGGCGGGTGGTGCCGCCGCTGCTCAACAACCTGGTGAGCCTCCAGAAGGACACCGGGCTGGTCTCGATCGGCGGCGCGATCGACGCGGTGTACGCCGCGAAGATCATCTCGGCGCACTCCTTCAACTTCACGCCGTACCTGGTGGCGGGGCTGGTGTTCATCGTGCTGACCGTTCCGCTGACCCGGTTCGCCGACTGGCTGACCGGGCGGATGAACCGTCGGCAGCTGCAGGGAGGTGCGGTGTGAGCGGGACGGAGGTGCTCCGGCTGGAGTCGGTGCGCAAGAGCTTCGGCGACCAGGTGGTGCTGCGCGACGTCGGCCTCGCGGTGCCCGAGCACTCGGTGACGGCGCTGATCGGGGCGTCCGGCTCCGGGAAGTCCACCCTGATGCGGTGCGTCAACCTGCTGGAGGGGATCGACGACGGCGCGATCTTCCTGGACGGCGAGGAGATCACCGACCCGCGCGCCGACGAGGACGCCGTGCGGCGCCGGATCGGGGTGGTGTTCCAGTCGTACAACCTGTTCCCGCACATGACGGTGCTGGAGAACGTCACGCTCGCCCCGCGCCGGGTGCACCGGGTCGGACGGGCGGAGGCCGAGGAGAAGGCGCTCGCGCTGCTGGACCGGCTCGGACTGGCGGCGAAGGCCCGGGAGTACCCGGACCGGCTCTCGGGCGGACAGCAGCAACGGGTCGCCATCGTCCGGGCGCTGGCGGCCGGGCCGCGGCTGCTGCTGCTCGACGAGATCACCGCGGCGCTGGACCCGGTGCTGGTCGGCGAGGTGCTGTCGGTGGTGCGGGACCTCAAGGAGCAGGGGATGACGATGGTCCTCTCCACCCACGAGATGGGGTTCGCCCGCGAGGTCGCCGACCAGGTCTGCTTCCTGGACGGCGGGGTGGTGCTCGAACAGGGGCCGCCGGAGCAGGTGTTCGGCGATCCGCAGCAGGAGCGGACCCGGCAGTTCCTCAGGCGGATCGTCGCCTCGGGGCGGCTCCAGGGCTGAGCCGCCGGTACGGGGGCGCTCGGCGGGGGCGTGGGTCTCACCGGGTGGATCGCACCACGCCGGTCACCACTGTGCGCCCCCGTACGCGCCCTGGCCGCGTCGGGGGCGGAGCGGTGATCGTGGACGGGACGATCGTCCGCGCCCCGGGAGGCCGCCGTTGCACGGACCCACCCTGGTCAACTGGCTCCTCGCCCTCCTCACCGCGACCGCCGGCGCCTCCTGCCTGACCCGCCTGCGGCACCCCTCCTGTGCCGCCGCGCCCCACGGCGCGCACCGCGCCCACCCGCCGCTCGCCCGGGAGTCCGACGCCGCCGAGGCCCTGATGGGGCTCGGCATGGCGGCGATGGCCGTCACCGGCGCCACCGTCCCGGCCGCCGTCTGGGCCGTGCTGTTCGGCCTCCCGGCGGCCGTCTTCCTGCTCGCCGCCCTGCAGACGCCCCGCGGCCGAGGCCACCGACTGCACCACGCGGTCGGCGCGCTCGCCATGACGTACCTGGCCCTGGCGATGACCGTCTCCCCCGCCGGCCACCACCACCCCGTCGCCGCCGGAGCGCCCCTGCTGACCGGCGCCCTGCTGCTCTACTTCGGCGGCTACGCGCTCTGGACCGGCGCCCGACTGCTGCGCACCCCGGCCGGGACCCTCGTCGTCGGCACCACCGGCCTGCCGCAGGCCTGCCGACTGGCCATGGGGATCGGCATGTTCGCCATGCTCCTGACCATGTGACGCTCCCGGCTCGCCCGACCCAGCGCGGCCCGGCCCGGCCCGGTCCAGCCCGGTCCAGCCCGGCCCGGGACCGGCGCGTGGCGTTGGTCACTGGCCCGCCGAAAGCCGTTCCACCGGGCGTTGCCAGCGCATAGGTTGGCAGGGAGCGCGCTGTCGCGCTCCGTGCGTACTCGGGGAGCCCATGCGATGACTGCCCTGACCGGCCTGCTGCTGCTCGGCCTGCTGCTCGCCACCGTGGTGCCCCGGCTGCTGGCCCGGGCCCGCTGGGTGGAGCGCGAACCGGTGCTGGCC
The DNA here is from genome assembly GCF_042731675.1 of Kitasatospora sp. NPDC059827. Classification (NCBI taxonomy): domain Bacteria; kingdom Bacillati; phylum Actinomycetota; class Actinomycetes; order Kitasatosporales; family Streptomycetaceae; genus Kitasatospora; species Kitasatospora sp. NPDC059827. Next base: position 7,598 of record NZ_JBHWIV010000023.1, read on the forward strand.
CTGCTGGTGTGGCAGTGCGTCGTGGTGGCCGTCCTGCTGTGCTGCGCCCTGGGCCTGGTCCTCGCCGCCTCCGCCGCCGAGCCCGCGCTGCGCGCCTGGGTGTTCGCCGGCGCCCCGTACGGCGTGGAGGCCGCGTACGGCCTCCAGGACGCCGAGGGCTGGGGGCGGCTGTGCGCCGCGGTGCTGGCCGCGGGGGCGCTGCAGACGGTGCTGGCGCTCACCCGCGAGGTCCGTACGGCCAAGGCTCTGCGCTCCCGTCGGCACGCCCAACTGGCGACCAGGGCGCCGGAGTTGCCCGAGGCGATCGAGGCCGCCCGGAGCCGCCGGGAGCGGCTGGTGGTGCTGGAGAACGTCCGCCCCGAGGCCTGGTCGCTGCCCGGCCCGAACTCCCGCCTGGTGGTCACCACCGGCGCCCTCCAGCAGCTCACCGACCGGGAGTTGGCGGCCGTGCTGAGCCACGAGCGCGGCCACGTCCGCGCCCGGCACCACTGGCTGCAGCAGTTCGCCCAGGCGCTCGCCTCCGGCTTCCCCGGCGTCCGGGTGTTCCGGGCCTTCCGGGACCAGGTGGCGGAGCTGGTCGAGCTGGCGGCCGACGACCGGGCCGCCCGCCGGCACGGGCGGCACACCACCGCCCTCGCGCTGGCCGAACTCAACCTGGACCGCGGGGTGTTCGGCTCCTGTCCGCCCGGTCTGGCGCAGTCCCCGAAGCGGGTGGACCGACTGCTCGCGGGCCGCCCCCGGCTCTCCGTCCCGCACCGGCTGCGGCTGACCGCCGTCGCGCTGGCCGCGCCCGCCGCGGTCGTCCTGCTGGCCGCCGCGCCGGGGCTGCACTCACTGCTCTGAGACCGCCGACGACAACCGGCGACGACAACCGACCGGAGGTCGAACGCGCCCATCGCACACCACAGTTGAGGTGGCGTCAACCCTGGTTCCGGGACTCCCCGCAGAGCGGGGCGAACCGGCCGCCGAGGGTCTGTCCGAGCACCTCCCGGTGGAGCGGCCGGGCCTGGTCGTAGCGCTCCCGCCCGGCCGGAGTGAGGGCGATCATGATGCCCCGCCGGTCGCTCTCGCACATCGCCCGGGTCACCAGCCCGCTCTTCTCCAGGCGGGCGATCAGCCGGGAGAGCGCGCTCTGGCTCAGGTGGACGGTCGGCCCCAGCTCGCTGGACCGCAGGGCCTGCCGGCCGTCGGCCACCAAGCCCTCCACCAGGCGTTCCAGCACCTCGAACTCGCTCATGCCCAGCCCGTACTTCTCGCCGAGCTCACGGTCGAGCGCACAGACGGTCGAGGCGTGCCGGGCCAGCAGCTCGCGCCATTCCGCGATCAGACCGGCCTCCGCCGAGGCTTCGAGGGGGTCGAGTTCAGCCACCCCGCCAGGTTAGCACGTGCATCGTAAATTTATGCGTTCACATCTAATTCATTTGCATTGAATGCACGTGCATGTACTGTCCTCCCCATGACCACCGCGACCGCCACGTCTCCCGACGCTCCGTCAACCAGCGGGCTGAACTGGACACCCCGCCTCTGGGGCACCCTGCTCGTGCTCTGCGCCGCCATGTTCCTGGACGCCCTGGACGTCTCGATGGTGGGCGTCGCCCTCCCCTCCATCGGCTCCGAACTGCACCTCTCCACCTCCACCCTGCAGTGGGTGGTCTCCGGCTACGTGCTCGGCTACGGCGGCCTGCTGCTGCTCGGCGGCCGCGCCGCCGACCTGCTCGGCCGCCGCCGGGTCTTCCTGGTCGCCCTCGGCGTCTTCGCCGCCGCCTCGCTGGTCGGCGGGCTGGTCGACGACGGCGGCCTGCTGATCGCGGCCCGCTTCCTCAAGGGCGTCAGCGCCGCCTTCACCGCCCCCGCCGGCCTCTCGATCATCACCACGACCTTCGCGGAGGGCCCGGCCCGCAACCGGGCGCTGTCGATCTACACCACCTGCGGCGCCAGCGGCTTCTCACTCGGCCTGGTGCTGAGCGGACTGCTCACCTCGGTCGGCTGGCGCTGGACCTTCCTGATGCCCGTCCCGGTCGCGCTGCTCGCCCTGGTGTTCGCCGTCCGGCTGCTCCCCCGCCCGGTCGAGGAGCCCGCCAAGGGCGGCTACGACGTGCTGGGCGCGATCACCGGAACCGCGACCGTCCTCCTGTTGGTCTTCACCGTGACCGAGGCCCAGGGCGCCGGCTGGCTGAGCCTGCGCACCCTCGGCTCGCTGGTCGTGGTCGCCGCGCTGGCCGCCGCCTTCCTGCTCGCCGAGAGCCGCGCCGCCCATCCGCTGGTCCGGCTCGGCATCTTCCGCAACGGCTCGGTGGCCCGGGCCAACATCGTCGCCTTCGCGATGGCCGGGGCGTACGGCGGCTTCCAGTTCGTCGTCACGCTCTACCTCCAGCACCTGCTCGGCTGGTCGGCCCTGGAGATGGCCCTGGGCCTGCTGCCGGCCGGCGCCTTCATCGCGCTCTCGGCCCCGTTCATGGGCCCGATCGTGGACCGCTTCGGCACCGGCCGGCTGCTGCCGATCGGCCTGCTGGCCCTGACCGGAGCCTTCGCCCTGTTCCTGCGCCTGGACGAGCACAGCTCGTACCCGGTCCTGGTACTGCCCTCGATGCTGCTGCTCGGCGTGGGCTTCGCGCTGGCCTTCCCCTCGGTGAACATCGCCGCCACCGACGGGGTGGCCGACGAGGAGCAGGGGCTGGCCTCGGGGCTGGTGAACACCGCGATCCAGGTCGGCACCGCGGTGGTGCTGGCCGGGGTGACCGCGATGCTCACGGCCGGGAGCGCGGGCGGCGACAGCCCGCAGGCCCAGCTGGACGGCTACCGGCCGGCGCTGGTCCTGGTCACCGCGGTCGCGCTGATCGGTCTGGTGGTCGCCGCGGCCGGCGCCCTGGTGGACCGACGCCGCGGGGCAACTCCCGCTCCGGTGCCGGATTATGATTACCCGTCCGCCGCGCCGTCCGTGGCCCGGACCGAAGTCCTGACCGAGCGCTGACCCACTGGCTCCGCCCCGAACGGCCCCCCGGCCGTCGGGCACTGGTGCCGGCTCCACCAAACCCCCGTGTTGGTGGAGCCGGCCGTCTCTGTACCGGCCGCCCGGGCGGCGCCCGCGTGAGGGCGCACGGTTCCACGGCGCGACTGCGGCTCCGCAAGTATATTGGCCCGGAGTCAACGAACGTTCGGAGCAGACACGATGGCACCTCGCGGGGATTCGGTCAACGAGGAGATGCGGCAACGCTCCCGCCGACGCATCATGCGCGCCACCGTCGAACTGGTTGACCAGCACGGTTACGCGGGCACCACGCTGACCGACATCGCCGAACGGGCCGGCCTCGCCCGCGGTCTGCTCTCCTACTACTTCGACGGCAAACGACTGCTGATGCAGGCCGCGACGCACCGGCTGATGCACCAGTCGCTCTCCGGCGCCCTGGCCGAGCTGGCGCCGGACGCCACCCCCGCCAGTCGGCTGGCCCGCGCCATAGACGCCGTCCTCACCCTGGCCCTGGACCACCCCCGGGTGATGCGCTCGCACCTGGCGCTCATCCTCGATCCGGACACCGGCGCCTTCGTCCAGGAACCGGAGCAGCAGCAGCTCGGCGCGATCCTCCAGGGCCTGCTCGTCGACTGGGGCGCACCGGACCCGGTCGCCGAACACGCGGTGCTGCGCAGTGCGCTGATGGGCGGCTGCATCGGGGTGCTGCTGCCGGGCGCGGAGATCCCACTGGCGCCGATCCGGGCCGACCTGTTCCGCCGCTACGACCTGCCCTGGGAACTGGGCTGCCCGCCGCAGCCGCTGCCGCCGGAACGCGAACGGCCGCGGGCCCGCGGTTGACGGGGCCTGCGGCCGGCTCGGGCTGCCGTGCGGACGAGCCGCCTCCCGGGCGGGAGCGGGAGGATCTCCCGGCCCCCGCCCAGGAGTTGCTCAGCGTTCCTTGAGGATTGAGGAGAGCAGGTCTATGGTGCGTTCCGGCGTGAGGCTGTCCACGCAGAGCCGCTCCATGACCTGGACGTACGCGTCGACGTCGTCCCGCTTGTCCAGGTAGAGCGCGCTGGTGAGCTGCTCCAGGTAGACCACGTCCGCGAGGTCCTGCTCCGGGAAGCGCAGGATCGTGAACGCCCCGGACTCGCCCGCGTGCGCGCCGAAGCGGAACGGCATGACCTGGATGACCACGTTGGCCTGCTCGGCGACGTCGATCAGGTACTGGACCTGGCCGCGCATCACCTTGGGCCCGCCGACCGGCCGGCGCAGCGCCGCCTCGTCGATGACCGCCCACAGGCGCGGGCTGGCGCCCTCGGTCAGCAGCTTCTGGCGGCGCAGCCGGAGACTGACCCGGCGCTCGACCTCCTCCTCGCTGATGACCGGCCGACTCTGGCCGAAAACCGCCCGTGCGTACTCCTCGGACTGCAGCAGTCCGGGGATGAACTGCACCTCGTAGGTGCGGATCAGCTGGGCGGCCTCCTCCAGGCCGACGTACGTCTGGAACCAGCCCGGCAGCACGTCGTTGAAGCTGTGCCACCAGCCGGACTTGTTGGCCTCGCGGACCAGGCCGAGCAGGGCCTCCCGCTCCAGGCCGTCGTCGACGCCGTAGAGACTCAGCAGGTCGGCGACGTCGCGCTCCTTGAAGCTGACTCTGCCGAGCTCCATGCGACTGATCTTGGATTCGGACGCGCGGATCGCGTAGCCCGCGTCCTCTCGGGTGATGCCGCGCGCCTCTCGCAGGCGCCGCAACTGCGAGCCGAGGAGGATCCGGCGGACCATCGAGCCGCCGCCCGGCTGAACTGTGGTCATGCGGTCGAAACCTCCACCTAGGGCAAACAGCGCACAGTCTGCCATCAGTTGAGCGCTCACGGTGCCGATACTGACGGATGTTCCTATCAGTTCCGCACTCCGCACACCAGGATGCACGTGCATCCGGCGCTTGCATATGCCAATAGTGCGACTGCACGTGAATCGACTCTTGCATCTGCAGTGAGCGCACACCACCATGGTGCACGTGCACCTGCACATCCCTGGCAATCCCGCGGGCTCCGCGTCGACCCCACGCGCGACTCCGTGCACCGGCCCGACGGCGTCCCCCGCGCCATCGGGCGTTCGAGTGCGCGCGCGCCTGGTCGAGGGGGCGGCCGAGCGGCCGAGCGAGTCGGAGGTGACCGGCATGACCCCGGCGGGTCCAGCCGTGTCCGCCCCCTTATGGGAGGAGCTCTTCATGAGCACCGGTACGGCTTTGGCAGTTGACCCCCATGTGGTCACCTGTACGCTCGCTCCTCGCTTCGAAGCCGTGAGAACCGCACGCGACTTCGCCCGGGCCTCGCTCCAGCGCTGGGGCCTGATGGAGCTGTTCGACGACGTCGCCCTGGTGGCCTCGGAACTCGTGACCAACGCGCTCCGGCATGCGATCGGCGCACGGCCCGACCCCTCGGGCGGCGCCCTGGGCGAGTACGACTTTCCCATACAGCCGACCCCGGAAGGGCGGCTGCCGATCCGAATAAGCCTGGTGCACCGCGCCCCCCAGGTGGTCTGCGCGGTGAGCGACCCGAGCAGTGCCGGCCCGGTGGCCCGGGAGGCGGACTTCGTCGCCGAATCGGGCCGCGGACTGCACCTGGTGGAGTCGTTCAGCCGCTCCTGGGGCTGGCACCCGCTGGGCAGCGGCAAGGTGGTCTGGGCCGTGTTCGAGGCGGAGACCGGCTGCGGCAACGGACTGGACGCCACCCTGCTCGACGGCACCGCGCCGGCCGGCCGGGTCGAGATCGGTGGACGGCACCGGCGCTCGGCCTAGGGCCCGCCTCGTGGCCCAGGCCGGCCGAGGAACGACCCGGGAGGACCACACCCCGGGGCCTCCGGCCCGCCCGCGCGCCGGGCCGGGACGTGACCCGGGCACCGAAGGCGGCTGCCCGCTCCTGGCGCTCCGGGCCCGCAGCACCGGCACCAGTGCCGGTGGGAGCATCCGCGGCAGTACCCGCAGTACCCGCGCCACCCCGGCAGGCCCCGCCGGACGGTCCGCCACGGGACCGCTCACGCGCGCACCGGGCCACCGCTCCCGGGCCCGGACAAAGACAAAGGCCGTCGTGGTGTCAGCACCCACGACGGCCCCCCGATGGTGGAGCAGCGGCCGGTCAGACCGCGAGGTGGTCGAACTCCCCGTCCTTGGCACCCAGCAGCAGGGCCGCGATCTCGGCCCGGGTGTAGATGAGCGCCGGGCCGTCCGGGAAGCGCGAGTTGCGCATCGCCACGTCGCCGCCCGGCAGGGCCGCGAACTCGACGCAGTTTCCCTGGGAGTTGCTGTGCCGGCTCTTCTGCCAGACCACCCCCGTGAGGTCGGCGGCGGCCATCCCGTTGTGGGCGTGGTCGGAACCGTGCGTGTCCTGCGAGTCGTGCATAGAAGTCTCCCGAAGAGCTCCGGAGTTGTCGTCCAGCGCGGCGCCCCGGCACCCGCCGAACGAACGGACCGGCCCCGTACCGGCCCGGCACAACGCCTCACTTGACGCGATGATAGCCGCAGTGCACGTGCATCAGCACGGGACATTGCAGGTGCACGCGGCTTTTCGACGGTCGCCGCGAACTCTTCACGGACCCTTCTCCTGACGGTACGTAAACGGACATAGACGACTGAATCGACGGTTCGTCCATAACCGGCCGTGAGCGGTTCCCCGCTGAATGTTGATCTTCGAATGCCGGGAGTCGCCCTCCCGTGACCCTCCGTCAGCCCGCCCGGAGGCTGTGAGACATCTCACGCGACTGCGGTGCAACGCGCCACCCCGCGGGACACGTCAGGGCAACTGAGGGGCTCCGTACGGGGCTTGGGCGAGGAATGTCCGGATTGTGGGCAATCGCCCCGGACCGGAGCGGCCGGGACACGACCTCCGCACCGCGACCACCCGAAGCCCGCACGGCAGCCGACTGCAGGCCTGACGGGCAGATGTCCTACGATCTCCGGCATGAGCACCGCAGCCATCCCGGGCGCGCCACTGCCCGTCCGCACTCCAGGTTCCCGTGCGCGGGGGCGCCACCGCCGCCCCGAGCGCCCCGAGATCCGCACCGGCTCGCCGGCCCTGGTGCTCGCCGTACCCGCGACCGCGGGGCCCGAGTCCCGTTCGGTCGTCGAGGAACTGCTCTCGATCGTCCGCAGCGAGCACACCGGCGTCCAGGCCGCGGTCGGCTACCTCCCGGCCGCCGACGCCGCGGCCGCGGACCCGCAGGAGCGCACCGTCGCGGAGCTGCTGGAGGCGGCCGCCGAGGCCGGACTGCCGACGCCCGTCGTGGTGCCGCTGGTCCCGGGCCCGCACGACTTCCTGACCGGGCTTCACGCCCTCGCCGCCCAGTACGGCGCGACCGTCACCGACGCGCTGGGCCCGCACCCGCTGCTGGCCGAGGCCGTCCACGTCCGGCTGTCCGAGGCCGGGCTGGCGCGGGCCGACCGGGCCCGGCTGTTCGCCATCGCGACCGCCGCGGACGGCGTGGTCCTGACCACCGTCGGCGGCGAGGACGCGGCCGCCGCGGCCGGGATCACCGGCGTGCTGCTGGCCGCCCGACTGGCCGTGCCGGTCGTCGCCGCCGCGCTCGACGTGCCCGGCTCGGTCGCCGCCGCCGTCGGCCACCTCCGGGAGACCGGCTCCGAGCGCCCGGCCCTGGCCCCGCTCGTCATCGGCCCGGAGGCGGACCCGGAGCTGCTCGCCACGGCCGCCGAGGAGACCGGCTGCCCGTCGGCCGCGCCGCTGGGCGCCTACCCGACGGTCGGCCAGCTGATCGCCTCCACCTACCTGGCCGCCCTGCCGGTGCCGACGGCGGAGGAGCTCGCCGAGGCCGAGGCGGAGGCCGCGGCCACCGTCGGGGCCGGGGAGGGCTCCCGACGCGCCCACGCGGCCGCCGAAGGGCCCGTGGAGGGCTAGCACGACCCGCTGAACGCCCGTCGGCCGCCACCGGCGGACCCGCACCACTGAAAGGGCTCGGAACGACCTCGTTCCGGGCCCTTTCGCCGTGTTCCGATTCACCCCGCTGGTGCGCTAAGCGGGCAATGCGACGCAATGTCCGTTTCCGGTTCATTTGTCGATGGATATCCGATGGCCGGCGGGCGCGTTCCCCGGCGCGCGATTCACGACCGCTCCCCCGCAGCCCTGGCGCGCGCCCTTTGCGCCCCAATGCTCCGTCATCTCTTTTCTGAGACGGAGCCAGTTATGAGAATCCACCGCGATATTGCCGGAAAACGATCATTTACGATCATGAATAACGGGCCATTCGGCGTTTCTCACTAAACCGTGATGCGCATCACAGATATTTGCAGTTTTAACTTAAGTCTGCTTAACGTGCTCCCCGTTCGTGACCACACGGACCCAGTTCATCCGCGACGCCGAGTCCTGCCGTCGGATGTCCTGGCAAGCGCGAAATCGCATCACGGCAGGAGCGGGGGAACCACAGGTAAGTCGCCCCGGACCGTTTTCCGGAACGGTCCAGGGCTAGGGGTGAAGCCGCGCCCACAGCGCGGCCGGGCAACTCCAGCCCGAATCCGACAGCTCACCTCGCAGGCGTGGGAGAGGACCGCGTCTTCATGCTGCCTTCCAACGGCAACCGCCTGTCCAGCCGCACCCGTCGCGTGATCGCCGCCCTCGGCGTCGCCGGCGTCGGCCTCACCGTCCCCTGCCTCACCACCGGCACCGCGAACGCCGCCTCCGTCGCCACCTGGGACAAGGTCGCCCAGTGCGAGAGCAGCGGCAACTGGAGCATCAACACCGGCAACGGCTTCTACGGCGGCCTCCAGTTCACCTCCAGCACCTGGGCCGCCTTCGGCGGCACCAGCTACGCCCCGCAGGCCGACCAGGCCACCAAGGACCAGCAGATCTCCGTCGCCGAGAAGGTCCTCGCCTCGCAGGGCCCCGGCGCCTGGCCGGTCTGCTCCGTCCAGGCCGGTCTGACCAAGGGCGGCGCCGCGCCCACCGTCGACACCTCCGCCGGCTCCACCGCGGCCAAGCCCGCCGCGAAGCCCGCCGCCAAGCCGGCCGCCCCGAGCAAGCCGGCCGCGAAGCCCGCCGCCCCCGCGCAGGACCAGGCCTCCGACGACGCCGCGGCCGCCTCCGCCCAGTCCGCCAACAGCACCTGGGCCCAGAAGCGCCAGGCGCAGGCCCAGGCCGGCGGCTACACCGTCGTCGACGGCGACTGGCTGTCCTCGATCGCCGACAAGCACAACGTCCAGGGCGGCTGGCAGCGGCTGTACGACCTCAACCGCAGCACCCTGACCGAGGGCCCGGACACCATCTACCCGGGCCAGCAGCTGACCTTCGGTGACGGCACCTCGGCCCAGGCCGACGGCTCCGCCGCCAAGTCCGGCTCGGACTTCACCTGGTTCGACCGCTCGCAGAAGGCCGGCCAGGCCTCGAACGGCGGTGCCGTGAACGCCAAGCCGACCGCCCAGAGCAAGCCGTCCGCCACCAAGCCCGCGTCGAAGCCCGCCGCCCAGGCGCAGACCCCGGCCCCGGCCCCGGCCGCCTCCGGCAGCATGGCCGCCGCGGTCTCCTTCGCCCAGTCGAAGGTCGGCCAGGCGTACGTCTACGGCGGCACCGGCAACGGCGGCTGGGACTGCTCCGGCCTGACCCAGGCCGCGCTGCGCGCCGCGGGCATCAACATCCCGCGCGTCGCCGCCGACCAGGCCGCCGCCAGCACCCACGTCTCGCTGGACAGCCTGCAGCCGGGCGACCTGCTGTTCTGGTCCAACAACGGCCAGGACTCCGGCGTCTACCACGTCGCCATCTACATCGGCAACGGCCAGTACGTCGAGGCCGCCAACCCGAGCTCGGGCGTCCGTCTCCAGACCGTCGCCAACTGGGCCCCGGACTTCGCCGGCCGGGTCTGAGCGACCAAGGACCGCGCGGCCGCCGACGGCTGACGCCGGAGCCCCGGGAAGAGCATGCGCTCCTCCCGGGGCTCCGGCGTGCCCGTACGCCCAGGGGGCCGACCGACCACAGGCCGACCGGACCCGCCGATCTGACGGATCCGGACCGCCCCCGGGCGCCGCACGCCGACGGGCCCCGGAGAGCAACCGCCCTCCGGGGCCCGTCGGTCGGCCCGGTCCGCCCGGACCACCCGTTCTCAGCGCGCGCAGGCCCCGGTGGACCCGCGCATCACCAGCTCCGGCTGGAACATGAACTCCCCGCGCTGGGCGGAGTTCCCGCCGACCTCCTCCAGCAGCGCGTCCACCGCCGCCGTCGCCATCGCCTCGACCGGCTGGCGGATGGTGGTCAACGGCGGCTCGGTGAAGGCGATCAGCGGCGAGTCGTCGAAGCCGACCACCGAGACGTCCTGCGGCACCGACAGCCCGCGCTGGCGCACCGCCCGGATCGCGCCGAGCGCCATCATGTCGCTGCCGCAGACGATCGCCGTACAGCCCTTGTCGAGCAGGGCGCCGGCCGCCGCGTGCCCGCCCTCCACGCTGAACAGCGTGTGGTGGACGAGGTCCTCGGCCTCCTCCCGGCTGCGCCCGAGCACCTCGCACATCGCCGCCGTGAAGCCCTCGATCTTGCGCAGCACCGGCACGTACCGCCGCTGCCCGACCGCCAGGCCGATCCGCTCGTGCCCGAGCTCGGCCAGGTGCTGGACGGCCATCCACATCGCGGAGCGGTCGTCCGGCGAGATGAACGGCGCGTCGATCTTCTCGCTGTAGCCGTTGATCAGCACGAACGGCACCCCGCGCCCGGACAGCCGGGCGTAGCGGTCGTGGTCGGCCGTGGAGTCGGCGTGCAGCCCGGAGACGAAGACGATGCCCGCCACCCCCCGGTCGACCAGCATCTCGACCAGTTCGTCCTCGGTGGACCCGCCGGGCGTCTGGGTGCACAGCACCGGGGTGAACCCGTGCCGGCTCAGCACCTGCTCGATCACCTGGGCCAGCGCGGGGAAGATCGGGTTGCTCAACTCCGGTGTGATCAGCCCGATCAGGCCCGCACTGCGCTGGCGCAGCCGGGTCGGCCGCTCGTAGCCGAGCACGTCGAGCGCCGCCAGGACGGTCTGCCTGGTGGCCGCGGAGACGTTCGCCTTGCCGTTGAGCACGCGGGAGACGGTGGCTTCGCTGACCCCCGCCTGCGCCGCGATGTCTGAGAGTCGCGCCGTAGTCACGGGCCCAGAGCCTATTGCACCCACGTCAGACCGCCCACCAGCCGGTGCTGTCCGGTGCGAGCACGGTCTCGCCGCCGTCCACCCCGAGTTCGGTCGAGGAGAGCAGCAGTCGGCCGGGGGCGGGTATCCGCACCGGCTCGCCGGTGGTGTTCACCGTGCAGACGAAGGAGCCGCGCCGGAAGGCGAGGGTGCCCTCGGGGGCGTCCAGCCACTGGACCCCGGTGCCGGCGCCGAGGTCGGGCTGCGCCCGGCGCACGGCCAGCGCGCTGCGGTAGAGCTCCAGGGTGGAGGACGGGTCGCCGGTCTGCGCCTCGACGCTCAGCCCGGCCCACTCGGCGGGCTGCGGCAGCCAGGACGGCCCGCCGGCGGCCGGTCCGAAGCCGTACGGGGCCTCGGTGCCGGACCACGGGATCGGCACCCGGCAGCCGTCGCGGTAGCCGTCCTGGCCGGCCTGGCGGAAGAAGGACGGGTCCTGGCGGACCTCGTCGGGCAGGTCGGTGACGTCCGGCAGGCCGAGCTCCTCGCCCTGGTAGACGTACGCGGAGCCGGGCAGCGCGAGCATCAGCAGGGTGGCGGCGCGGGCCCGGCGCAGGCCGAGCGCGCGGTCGCCGGGGGTGCGGATCTGGGTGCCGAGGCCGGGCTCGTTGGCGAACCGGGTGGCGTGCCGGGTGACGTCGTGGTTGGACAGCACCCAGGTGGTGGGGGCGTCGACCGGGCGCATCGAGTCGAGCGAGAGGTCGATCACCTCGCGCAGCGCGGTGGCGTCCCAGTCGGTGCCCAGGTACTGGAAGTTGAAGGCCTGGTGCAGCTCGTCGGGGCGGACGTAGTTGGCGGTGCGCTGGACGGTCGGGGTCCAGGCCTCGGCGACGCCGATCCGCTGCCCCGGGTACTCGTCGAGGATCCGGCGCCAGCTGCGGTAGATCTCGTGCACGCCGTCCTGGTCGAAGAACGGCATGACGTCGTTGCCGAGCAGCTTGAGCTGGTCGGAGCCGCCGAGGTCGGGCAGGCCGGGGGCCTTGACCAGGCCGTGGGCGACGTCGATCCGGAAGCCGTCCACGCCCATGTCCAGCCAGAACCGCAGGATCGAGCGGAACTCGTCGGCGACGGCCGGGTTCTCCCAGTTGAAGTCGGGCTGCTCGGGGGCGAACAGGTGCAGGTACCAGTCGCCGGGGGTGCCGTCCGGGTCCTCGGTGCGGGTCCAGGCCGGGCCGCCGAAGATGGACTCCCAGTCGTTGGGCGGCAGTTCGCCGTTCCCGCCCTTGCCGGGGCGGAAGTGGTAGCGGTCGCGCAGCGGGGAGCCGGGGCCCTCGCGCAGGGCGCGCTGGAACCACTCGTGCTGGTCCGAGGAGTGGTTGGGGACGAGGTCGACGATGATCCGCAGGCCGAGCCAGTGGGCGTCCCGGATCAGCGCGTCGGCGTCCAGCAGGGTGCCGAACATCGGGTCCACGGCGCGGTAGTCGGCGACGTCGTACCCGGCGTCGGCCTGCGGCGAGGCGTAGAAGGGGGAGAGCCAGACGGCGTCCACGCCGAGGTCCCGCAGGTACGGCAGGCGGCTGCGGATGCCGGGCAGGTCGCCCATGCCGTCCCCGTTGGAGTCGGCGAAGCTGCGCGGGTACACCTGGTAGATGACCGCGTCCCGCCACCAGTCTCTGGACGCGCCGCCACGCACAGGAGCCGGGGCGGCCGCCTCGTGAGCGGTGTCGGCGGCAGGCCGGGAGGTGTCGGCCAGGTTCTGGGTCATGGACGGTATCCCTTGGGGATCGGAGGAGCGCTGGGAAGCAAGAGGCCTGGGAGCGTTACGACTTGGAGGCACCGGCGGTCAGGCCGGTGACCAGGTGGCGCTGCACCAGGTAGAAGAAGGCCGCGGAGGGGATCGCGATCAGCACGGCGGTGGCGGCCATCAGGTTCCACTGGGCGTCGTGCTCGCTGACGAAGCTCTGCAGGCCGACGGCCAGCGTGTACTTGTCCGAGCTGAGCATGAAGGTGGAGGCGAACGGCACCTCGGCCCAGTAGGTGAGGAAGGAGTAGAACGCGGCCACCGCCAGGCCCGGGCGGGCGAGCGGCAGCACCAGCCGCCAGAAGGTGCCGAACGGGCTGAGCCCGTCGACCCGGCCGGCCTCGTCGATCTCCACCGGGATGGTGTCGAAGTAGCCCTTCATCAGCCAGGCGCAGTACGGCACGGTGGTGGTGGAGTAGACCAGGATCAGCCCGGCGTAGCTGTCCAGCAGGTCGAGCGCGGAGAGCATGGTGTACATCGGCACGATCAGCACCGCGATCGGGAACATCTGGGTGACCAGCAGCGACCACATCAGCGGCTTGTGCCCGGGGAACTTCATCCGGGACACGGCGTACCCGGCGGTGGCGGCGAGCAGCACGCCGAACACCGTGGTCACCCCGGCGACCAGCAGGGAGTTGCCGAACCAGGTGAAGAAGTCGGTGTCGCCCAGCACCTGCTGGTAGTTCGACAGCGTGATCTTGCCGAAGATGTCACCGGGGTGGAGGTAGTCGTTCTTGTCCGGCCCGAGCGAGACAAAGAGGATCCACGCGATCGGGAACAGCGCGATCAGGCTGGCGAGGATCAGGACGCCGTGGGACAGCGCCTTGGACAGCGGGCTGCTCTCGCCGCGCGGCCGGAACTTCGCCGGGCGGGCGGCCGGGGCCGCGGCCGCCGCGGGGGCGGGGCGTTCGGTGGTGGTGCTCATCGGGTTACCTGCCTTCGTGGGTCAACTGGGTCCGGGGCCTGGGGGGGACGAGCCCCTAGCCGTTGGCCTGCTCGTTGCGGGCGAGCCAGCGCCGGTAGAAGGCGGTGAAGACGATCAGGATGGACAGCAGGATCACGCCGTACGCGGCGGACCCGGCGTAGTCCCGGGGAATCTGGCCGAAGCCCAGGCGGTAGGCCCAGGTGACCAGCAGTTGGGCGTCCGGGGCGCCCTTGCCGAACAGCAGGAAGATGACGTTGAACTGGTTGAACGTCCAGATCACACCGAGCAGCACGACGGTCGAGGACACGGAGCGCAGCCCGGGCAGGGTGATGTGGCGGAACTGCTGCCAGCGGGTGGCACCGTCCATCTCGGCGGCCTCGTACAGCTCGGCCGGGATCGACTGGAGGCCGCCGAGCAGCGAGATCATCATGAACGGCACGCCGGCCCAGGTGTTGACCAGGATCGCGGCCGCCTTCTGCGCCCACGGGTCGGTGAGCCAGCCGGGCTCGGGCAGGTGCAGCGTGGAGAGCACGGTGTTGACGACGCCGCCGTCGGAGAGCATCAGCCGCCAGGAGAAGACGGTGACGAAGGTCGGCACGGCCCACGGGAGGATCAGCAGCATCCGGTAGGCCGCGCGTCCGCGCAGCTTCTTGTTGAGCAGCACGGCCAGCCCGAGGCCGAGGGTGTAGTGCAGGCTGACGCAGATGGCCGTCCAGGCGATGGTCCACACGAAGTGGGACCAGAAGCGGTCGTACGAGCCGGGGCCCCAGAGGATGTCGGCGTAGTTGTGGAAGCCGACGTACTGGTAGCTGGCCGGGATCTCGTTGACGCCGATCTTGCGGGCGACGTTGAGGCTGTTGGCGTCCGTGAGGGTGAGCCAGACGCCTTCGACGAGCGGGTAGAACACCAGTACCGCGAGTACCAGCACCACCGGTGCGATCATCGCGTAGGCGTACCAGTGCTTGGCGTAGGAGCGCTTGAGGCGCTCCAGCGGACCCGGACGCTGATCGCGCTCCCGGCTGCCCTTGCCGGTGGCGCCCTGCACGGCGACTGACATCGTTTGCACCTTCTCGGGGGTTCTCGGGGAGGCCGACGGCCCGGGGGAGCCGACGGCCTCGGGGAGCCGACGGCCCGGCCCGCCGGAGTCGGCGGGCCGGGCTGCGGGGACTACTTGGCGAAGCCCGGCAGGAGCTTGGCGTAGTCCGTGGCCACGGTGTTCAGTGCGTCCTGGGTGCCGGTGCCCTGGACGGCCTTGCCGAGGTTGGTGCCGAGCGAGTCGAACAGCGAGCTGTACTCGGGCAGTTCGGGGCGCGGCTTGGCGCTGCCGAGGATGGCCTGGAAGCCGGCGATGCCCGGGTCGGCCTTGACGTCGGCGGTGTAGGCGTCGGCGCGGGTCGGCAGGGTGGAGTTCTTCTGCGCGATGAAGGCCTGGCTCTCGGCCGAGGTCATGAAGGCGGCGAACTTCTCCGCGGCGGCCTTGTGGGCCTTGTCGGCACCGGCGTAGACGGCGATGTTGTGGCCGCCGGTGGGGGCGCCGGCCTTGCCGCTGGAACCGGCCGGGACGGCGGCGATGCCGAGGTTCTTCTTGTCGGCGAACGCGGAGCCCTTGTAGATGTTGGTGATCTCCCAGGGGCCCTGGATGATCGCCGCGACCTTGCCGCTGTTGAAGGCGTCCATCATGTGGGCGTAGGCGTCGGTGGTGACGTCGGCCTTGGCGGTGCCGGGCGAGGTGAACATCGACTTGTAGGTCTCGATGCCCTTGACGGCCTCGGGCGAGGTGATGGTGATCTTCTTGGCGGAGGCGTCGACGGCGTCGGTGCCCTCGCCGAACAGGAACGGCATCGCGTAGTAGCCGTCCGCGGCCTTCATCCAGAAGCCGTCGACGCCCGCCTTGTCCTTGACGGCGGCGGCGTCGGTCTTGAGCTCGTCCCAGGTCTTGGGGGCGTCGGTGATGCCGGCCTTGGCGAAGAGGTCCTTGTTGTAGAGCAGGCCGAGGGTGTCGGTGACCAGCGGGACGCCGTACAGCTTGCCGCCGTAGCTGGCCTGCTGGATCAGGCTGGGCTGGAAGGCGGAGGTGTCGGCGGCGGCCGGGGTGCCGTCCAGCGGCTCCAGGAAGCCGGCCTTGGCGAAGGCGGCGGTCCAGCCGACCTCGGAGCGGAACACGTCGGGCGCGCCCTTGGCCCCCATGGCGGTCTGCAGCTTGTTCTGCGCCTGGTCGAACGGCACGTTGACGAAGTTGACCTTGATGTTCGGGTTGGCCGCCTCGAACTTCTTGGCCAGTTCCTGGTAGTTCGGAGCCTCGTTGGTGGCGTTCGACGTGTCCCAGTACGTGAGGGTGACCGGGCCGTCGGCCTTCCCGTCGGAGCCGGAGCCGCCACTGCTGCCACAGGCAGCCATCGAGACCGCGAGGGCCACAACGAGGGCAGAGGCCGCGATGCCACGCCGCATGAGAACTCCTAGGAGGGTGGGGGTGCCCGAGATGTTCGGAGGCAGGCGCATAATGGCTGCCTCGTGCCGACCGCACCGTTGCTGCCGTCGGGCTCGGGAAGGAAGTTAACAGCGGGGCAAGATCGACGGAAAGGTCTTGCAGCAAGTTTCTGCAAGAAGCCGCGATCGTTACATCCGCGTGTCCTGGACGTGGCCGCACGGTAGTGGACGGCGCGGCGCAATGTCCGCCTCCGTCCGCTTCGCCCCACCCCGGGTGACCGGAGCAGCCACCCTCCGTGGCCGGAAACCGCTTGCAGCAGACTGGACGCATGCGCATCAGAGCCGTCGAGAAGGACGAACTGCCCCTGCTGACCGAGCTGGAACGGGCCGCCGGAGCCCCGTTCGCGGAGATCGGGATGCCGGAGATCGCCGCGGACGAGCCCCCCGCCCCGGAGGAACTGGCCCCCTACCTGGAACACGGCACCGCCCTGGTCGCCGAGGCCCCCGACGGGACGATCGTCGGCTACCTGCTGGCCGAACCGGTGGACGGCGCACTGCACGTCGAACAGGTCTCGGTCCACCCCGACCACGCCCGCCGGGGCATCGGACGGGCCCTGATCGAGCACCTCGCCGAGGGCACCGACGCCCCCGCGCTCACCCTGACCACCTTCGCGGACGTCCCCTGGAACGCCCCGTACTACGCCCGCTGCGGCTTCCGCCCGCTCGGCGAGGACGAGCTCACCCCGGGCCTGCGCCGGATCCGCCGGCTGGAGGCCGAGCACGGCCTCGACCGCTGGCCCCGGCTCTGCATGCGCCGGGACCTGGACCGGCCTTAGCGATGGACGGGGCCTAGTTGACCCCGAGCCGCAGCACGGTGGTCGAGCGGAACTCCTCCCCCGGCCGCAGCACGGTGCTCGGGAACGCCGGGTGGTGCGGGGAGTCCGGGAAGTGCTGGGTCTCCAGCGCGATCCCCGCGAACGGCCCGTACGGCACCCCGCGCGCGCCGGTGACCGCGCCCTGGAACTTGTTCGCGGTGTAGACCTGGACGCCCGGCTCGGTGGTGAGCACCTCCAGGGTGCGGCCGCTGACCGGGTCCTCCAGCAGCGCCGCCCGCGCCGGGCCGCCGTCCGCCGGTCGGGCGCGCAGCACCCAGTTGTGGTCGTAGCCGCCCGGACCGGCCAGCTGCGGGTGCTCGTCGTGCACCGATTTGCCGATCGGGGTGGCCACGGTGAAGTCGAAGGGCGTCCCGGCCACCGGCTCGGTCCGCCCGTACGGGATCTGCCGCTCGTCGGCCGGGGTGTACTCGTCGGCGTCCAGGGTGAGCAGGTGGCCCAGGACGTCGCCGCCGCCCTCACCCGCAAGGTTGAAGTACGCGTGGTTGGTCAGGTTGACGACCGTCGGCCTGGTGGTGACGGCGCGGTAGTCAATCACCAGCTCGCCGCCCTCGCCCGGGGTGTGCGACAGGGTGTACGTGACGGTCACGTCCAGCGCGCCCGGGAAGCCCTGGTCGCCGTCCGGGCTGTGCAGCCGCAGCCGCACCCCGCCGTCGACCGGCTCGGCCGCCCACATCCGCTGGGCGAAGCCGTCCGGCCCGCCGTGGATGGTGACCCCGCCGCCGGTCGGGGCCAGCGGGTGGTCCTCGCCGTCGACGGTGACGACGGAGCCGTCGATCCGGTTGGCGTACCGGCCCACCACCGTGCCGTAGTGGCGGGCCGGGCCGAGGATCTGCGCCAGCTCGTCGGTGGAGAGCAGCAGTTGGGCCGGGCGGCCGGCCCGGTCCGGGGCGGTGAGGGTGTGCAGGGTGGCGCCGAGGTTGAGCACGCTCGCCTCGTACGGGCCGGAGGTCAGCGTCCAGCGCTGGATCGCCGCGCCCGCGCCCGAGCGGTCGAGGGGTTCGCGGCGCACACTGGTGGCCTCGCTCGCCATGGCCTGCTCCTCACTGGCGACGGCGCTGCCGCCTCCGCCCGGTGTCCCGATCCGTCCAGGGGGCGTCGCAGCGGCCCCCCCGTGGTGCCCGTCAGCCTAGCGAGGGCGGCCCCGGCGGGGGCGCTCCCACGCCACCGCGCGCCGCCCGGACGCCACCGGCCGCCGTGCACCGTACGCCGGACGCGCGCCGCCCGGACGCCCTCCCGCTCCCCCGCTACTGCCCCGCTACTCCCCCGGCTCCTCGGCCGGCTCCGGCCGAAGCCCGAGCGCCGAGGCCAGCCCGTCCGGCCCGGTGCCCGCCTTGCGGTAGACCGCCGCCAGCCGCCGATTGACCAGGCTCAGGTGCACCCCGAGCCGCTCCGCGATCCGCTGCGGCGGCACGCCCTTGACGGCCAGGTTGGCGACGTCCCGCTCCGGCCCGCTGAGCGCCTCCAGCGTCTCCTGGAAGTCGTGCACCCCCAGCCGGTTGGGCCGCAGGCCGTAGTTGGCCAGCTCCCGCCGAGCCCGGTCGACCAGCCGCTCCGCCGAGCAGTGCTGGGCCAGTTCGATGCCCTGGTACAGGTACTCCTGGGCGTCCTCCAGCCGCCCGACCCGGCGCTGCGCGGCGCCGAGCTCGACCAGCGCGACGGCGTGCTCGTACCCGGCCGGGGACTGCCCGAGGTGCTCCACGGCCTGCTCCAGCAGCTCCACCGCCTGCTGGCCGTCCGCGATCCGGGCCTGCAACCGCAGCGCGCTGCCGATCGCCGAGGCGGTGCCGAACCTGCGGGCGTCGTCGACGGCCTTCTGGGCGTACTCGCGAGCACGCTCCGGCTCGTCGGCCGCGATCGCGATGGCCAGGTGCCCGGCCCAGGGCGCCCAGACGGTGTTGCGCCAGCCGCGGACCTCCAGCTGGGCCCCGGCCTCGGTGAGCGCGGCGGCCGCACCGGCGTGCCGTTTCTCGGCGACCAGCAGCTTGCCGTACAGCGAGGCCGCGTCCGGCAGCACCATGGCCGTCGCGTGGTACGGCGGGTGGAAGCCGAACTCGTTGGCCAGCTCCCAGGCCTCGTCGACCCGGCCGCGGGCGATCAGGGTGTCCACCAGCACGCCGACGGCGTCCCAGGCCAGCGGCAGCTTGGCACCGATCCGCTCGGAGATCCGGTAGGCCCGGCGCAGGAAGTCCTCGGCCTCGGCGAGCAGTCCGCGGCGGAACCGGGCCAGCCCCATCAGGAAGTACGCGAAGCCCCGGTGGGCGCCGCTCCAACCGGCCAGCTCGAACTGGATGATGGCGTCCGCGGCCAGCCGCTCGGCCTGGGCGATGCGGTCGTTGTAGATGTACGTGAGGCAGAGCATCGAGGGCAGTTCGAAGCCCCAGGTGGTGTCCGTCCAGCCGAGGCCCTTGGGCAGCCGGCCGCCGTCCAGGACCTCGTCGGCGAGCGCGAGCGCGTCGGTGGAGGGTTCGCCGCGCAGGGTGAGGTCCCAGGCGCGCATCACCAGCACGGCCCGGTCGGCGGCCTCCCGGCCGGCCAGGTTGAGGTAGAGCTGCTCCAGCCGACGGGAGCGTTCGGGGCCGTTCTCCTCGGACTTGCGGAAGGCGTGCCACATGAACGAGGCCGCCTGGAGCCGCTGGCGCCGGACCGGGTCGGTGGTCTGCTCCGCCTCCTCCTGGCAGACCAGGGCGGCCTGGCCCAGCTCACCGCTGTGGGCGAGCACCTCGGAGAGCCGGAAGGTGGCGTCCACCCGCAGTTCGGGGCGCAGCGGCCCCTCGTCGGGGTCGAGGGCGAGCCTGAGCTGGTTGACGGTGGCGCCGGGGTCGGTGAGCAGCGCGGAGCAGCCGAGTTCGTACAGCACCTCGGCCTTGATGTCGTCGGCGGGCGGCTCGTTGAGCGCCCGGTGCAGGCAGCGCTGGGCGGCTTCGGGGGCGCCGATCAGCTGGTGCTCGACGGCGGCGCGGCGCAGCTTCTTGACGATCCGGTCGTCGCCCTCGCCGGAGTGGGTCTCGACCAGGTGGCGGGAGGCGGCGAGCAGGCCGAGTCCGGCGTTCTCGATCTCGACGGCGGCGATGCCGTGCATGCCGAGGCGGGTGGCCTCCGGCATGGTGTTGTAGATGGAGCTGGCGATCAGCGGGTGGACGAACTCGAGGTTGCCGTTGGGGGCCTGGGTGAGCACGCGCTGCTTGCGCAGTTGCTTGATGGACTCGCGGGCGCCCTCTCCGCTCTGGGTGGAGATCCGGGTGACCAGGTCGATCCGGATGTCGGTGCCGAGCATGGCGCAGGCCCAGGCGAAGCGCAGGGTGGCGGGGCCGAGCCGGTCCAGCCAGCTCTTGAGGGTCATCCCGGTGGCGTCGACGGCGAGTTCGCGCAGTTGCCGGGAGTTCTCCTCGACGGGTTCGAGCTCCTGGTCGCGGACCTGGTCGAGCAGGGCGACGGCCTCGAAGGGGTTGCCGTTGACGACGTTCCAGAACTCGTAGCAGAAGGCGTCCTCGGCCCGGTCGCCGAGTTCGGCGCGGATCATGTCGGAGACGGAGTTCAGGGTGAGCCGGCTGAGTTCGTGCTTGCGGCTGGCGAGGCCCAGGACGCCGCGGCGCAGTTCGTGGGTCTCGCCGAACCAGTCGTTCTCGTCCTCGCGGAAGGCGAACACCAGCAGGACGGGCAGTTCGCCGGAGCGGACGGCGAACTTGGCGAGCCAGGAGAGGGATTCGGCGTCCGCCCAGTGCAGGTCGTCGACGATCATCACCATCGGTGCGCGGCGCGGTGCGAGCTGGGTGAGGACGTAGTCGAGGCCGTCGCGGACGCCCTGGGGGTCGAGGCGGCGGGCGCCGGCCTTGGGCTGCTTGAGGCCCATGGCCGGTCCGACGACCTCCTCCCAGGTGCCCATGACCTGGCTGAACTCGTCGGCCTCCAGCCGGGTCAGGACGGGCTGGAGGAGCTGGCGGAGCACGTGGTAGGGCTCCTTGAACTGCCGTTCGCCGCCGCGGGCGAAGAGCACGGTGGCGCCCTCGCGCAGGCTGGCGATCCGTCGGACCTCGTGCAGCAGGCTGGTCTTGCCGATGCCGGGGCGGCCGGAGAAGGCGAGGAGTTCGCCGATCTCGGTGCCGCCGGCGGCGAACTCCCGGCAGAGCCGGTCGACGGCCGCTTCCACGGAGCGCAGTTCGGTGTCGCGGTCGCGCAGCCTGACCCTGGGCGCGGGGCCGTCCTCGTCCCGTTCGGAACCGGTTCCCGTCCGAAGTTCGTTGCCCTGATCGGTCACCGTCGCGCCTCCGCCTCACCCGCTCGCGGCTCCGCCCCGCCACGCGCGGGGAGCCGGCCCGTCACTACTGTTCGTGGAGCCGAGGTTAGCGCCGTGCAGGGCTCGCTGTGCGGCATTCGCGCAGGCTGGGGCGGACGGCGAGGGTTCGGACGGCTTGCCAAGGGCAATTGCCCTATATCCCTAACGTCCGATCATTACATCAGATACCCTACGGCCCGCGAGGCGCGGATGATCTTGCGTAACCACCCTCACCCCCCGCGCCCCGCCGCGTCAACTCCCCCCACACTCAGTGCTCGAACCACAAGCGCCCCCACCCACCGCTGCACCGGGAGTCCGATGTCTGACGACACCTCACTTCAGATCCCGTTCCCGCACCGCCGCAGTCCGCACGGCCCGTACGCCACCGCGGTGCACCGCGACTGGCTGGTCCGCCACCCGCTGCTCCCCGACGCCGACCACCCGGGCTACGCCCACTGGGAGGTGGTCGACCTCGCCGCGCTCGGCTACCCGGACGCCGGACCGGAGGAACTCGCCCTGGCGGCCGACCTGATGGGGTTCTACTTCCTCTTCGACGACCAGTTCGACGGCCCGCTCGGCCGCCGGCCGGCCGAGGTCGCCCCGATCTGCGAACGGCTGATCGCCGTCCTGCACGGCGCCCGCCCCGACCAGCGCTCCCCGGTCGAGACCGCCTTCGCCGACCTGTGGAGCCGCAGCGTGCGCGGCATGCCCGCCCGCTGGCAGGCCCGCGCCGCCTACAACTGGGAGTACTACTTCGCCAGTCACCCGGCCGAGGCGGCCGGCCGGATCTCCGCGCGGCCGCCGGACCGGGACGGCTACCTCGAACTGAGACGCGGCACCGCGGCGATGGAGACCATCTTCGACATGGTCGAACGACTCGGCCAGTTCGAGGTCCCCGCCTCCGTGCTGCACCACCCGGTCCTGCGCCAACTCCGCCAGCTGGCGGCCGACATACCGTCGCTCTCCAACGACGTGCGCTCGTTCCCGCTGGAGGCCCCGCGCGGCGACGTGAACAACCTGGTCATGATCGTCCAGCGCGAGCGCCACTGCTCGGCCGAGGAGGCCTGCGCCGCGGTGATGGCGGAGGCCCAGCTGATGGTCGAGCGCTGCGCCGAGCTGCACGGCCGACTGTCGGACGTGTACCGGGAGTTGGGCCTGTCCCGGATCGAGAGCGCGATCGCCCAGCGGTACGCCGACGGGCTGCTCACCTGGCTGGCCGGCTACCTGAGCTGGGAAGCCCGCACCGGCCGGTACCACGCGGTCTGACCCACCCCGGCCCGACGCCGTCCGGCTCCGCCCGGGCCCGTCCGAGGCGCGCCCGGGACCGCGCGCCGTCGGACGCGCCCCGCGCGCCCGGCCCGGAACGTCCGGAACCCCCACCGTCCGTACGAGCCGGTCGTACGGACCGTAGCCGCGCCGCGCGCCCGGCGGTTATCGTGCTCGTCGGCGGGCGCCCCGGCGGGGCGCCGGCCCGACTGCGTGTCCGCACCCTCCGCCGGACCGCCCCCGACCGGGCGGCGGTCCGGCGTGCCGCCCCCGGCCCGCTCGGCGCCGGGGCGCCCGACGTCGCGAGGAGACACAGAGCATGACGGTCTACCAGCCCCCCGGCGCGCCCGGCAGCATCGTCGCCTACCGCTCCCGGTACGACCACTGGATCGGCGGCGGTTGGACGCCCCCGGCGCGCGGCGAGTACTTCGACGACCCGACCCCGGTCACCGGTGAGGTCTTCACCGAGGTCGCCCGCGGCACCGCGGCGGACATCGAGGCCGCCCTGGACGCGGCCCACGCCGCCGCCCCGGCCTGGGGCCGCACCTCCCCGGCCGAGCGCGCCCGGGTGCTGCTGCGGATGGCCGACCGGATGGAGGCCAACCTGGAGCAGTTGGCGGTCGCGGAGAGCTGGGAGAACGGCAAGCCGGTCCGCGAGACGCTGGCCGCCGACCTCCCGCTCGCCGTCGACCACCTGCGCTACTTCGCCGGCGCGCTGCGGGCCCAGGAGGGCAGCCTCTCCCAGCTGGACGAGGACACCGTGGCGTACCACTTCCACGAGCCGCTCGGCGTGGTCGGCCAGATCATCCCGTGGAACTTCCCGATCCTGATGGCGGTCTGGAAGCTCGCCCCGGCGCTCGCGGCCGGCAACGCCGTGGTGCTCAAGCCGGCCGAGCAGACCCCGGCCTCGGTGCTGCTGCTCGCCGAACTGACCGCCGACCTGGTGCCGCCGGGCGTGCTCAACATCGTCACCGGCTTCGGCGAGGAGGCCGGCGCCCCGCTGGCCGCCAGCCCCCGGGTCCGCAAGCTCGCCTTCACCGGCGAGACCAGCACCGGCCGGCTGATCGCCCGCGCCGCCGCGGACAACCTGATCCCGGCGACCCTGGAGCTCGGCGGCAAGAGCCCCAACCTGTTCTTCGCGGACGTCGCCGCCGACGACGACGCGTTCTACGACAAGGCCGTCGAGGGCTTCGCGATGTTCGCCCTCAACCAGGGCGAGGTCTGCACCTGCCCCAGCCGCGCGCTGATCGAGACCCCGGTCTACGAGCGGCTGCTCGGCGACGGCCTGGCCCGGGTGCGCGCCATGCGCCAGGGCAACCCGCTGGACACCGCGACCCAGGTCGGCGCGCAGGCCAGTGCCGAGCAGTTGAAGAAGATCCTCTCCTACTTCGAGATCGGCCAGGCGGAGGGCGCCAAGGTCCTGGTCGGCGGCGAGCGCGCCGAGCTCGGCGGCGCGCTGGCCGGCGGGTACTACGTGACGCCGACGGTCTTCGAGGGCGTCAACAGCATGCGGGTCTTCCAGGAGGAGATCTTCGGCCCGGTGGTCTCGGTCACCCGCTTCGACGGCTTCGACCAGGCGGTCTCGCTCGCCAACGACACCCAGTACGGGCTGGGCGCGGGCGTGTGGACCCGCAACATCAACACCGCCCACCGGGCCGGGCGCGCCATCCAGGCGGGCCGGGTCTGGACGAACTGCTACCACGCCTACCCGGCCCACGCGGCCTTCGGCGGCTACAAGAACTCCGGCATCGGGCGGGAGACCCACAAGGCGCTGCTGGAGCACTACCAGCAGACCAAGAACCTGCTGGTCAGCTACTCCCCCGACGCGGTCGGCTTCTTCTAGACAAGTTCTTCCAGGCAAGAGTGGAGCGGGAGGCCCGACCGCCGGGCCTCCCGCGCCACCGCCCCACCCCGCGGCCGGCGCACCCGGCCAAAAGCCAGTTTAGGGATCTTAGCACAAGAATCCGGTGCTTTTGACGACGCGCC